>JAITNB010000007.1 GCA_031290695.1 Coriobacteriales bacterium
CAGCAGGCGGCAACGCTGGCGGCAGAGGTGCGCCTGGACATCGCCGAGCACGTCACGGCGGCCGAGGCGCGCAAGATGGACCGCTTCACGGTGCTGGCGGTCATTGCCGCGCGCGAGGCGCTCGCAAGCAGCGGCGTGAGCGCCACGAACACCAACCTCGACCGCGCCGACGTGCTCATCGCCAGCGGCATCGGCGGGCTGTCGACCACGGTGCGCGAGCACAACCGGGCGCTCGCGCGCGGCTTTGACCGCGTCTCGCCGTTCTACATACCCATGACCATACCCAATATGGCGGCTGGCCGCGTGTCGATAGAGACCGGGTTCACCGGCGACAGCTCGTGCATCGTGACCGCCTGCGCCAGCTCGTCCCACGCCGTTGGCGAGGCGCTGCGGCATGTGCGCCACGGCTATGCAGACGTGGTGCTGTGCGGCGGTGCGGAGGCATGCGTAACCCCGATGGCTATGGGGGGCTTCACGTCGATGCAAGCCCTGCATACCGGGGCCGACCCCGCACGTGCGTCGATCCCTTTTGACGCCGAGCGCAGCGGTTTTGTGCTGGGCGAGGGCGCGGGCATGCTGGTCCTTGAGGAGCTTGGTCACGCGCAGGCGCGGGGGGCGCACATCTACGCCGAGGTCACGGGCTTTAGCGCCACCTGCGACGCGCACCACATGACGGCGCCGCTGCCTAACGGCTCGGGTGCCGCACGTGCCATGCGCGCCGCCATCGCCGACGCCGGCCGTGCGCCCGGCGACATCGGCGATGTTAAAGCGCACGGCACCTCGACCCTGCTCAACGACCACAGCGAGGCCCTGGCCGTCCATGCCGTGTTTGGCGCCAACGCACTGCCGCCGGTGAGCTCCACCAAGTCCATGACCGGCCACCTGCTGGGCGCGGCAGGTGCCGGCGAGGCGCTTGTCTGCGCTTTGAGCGTGCGCGACGGGTTTATCCCCGCCACCATCAACCACCGCGTACCCGACCCCGCGTGCGGCCTCGACGTGGTTCCCAACGAGGGCAGGGTGCAGGGCATCACGCACGCGCTCTCGAACTCACTCGGCTTTGGCGGGCATAACGCCGCGCTCGTCATATCCCGCTATGAGGGGTAAGGCGCGCGGGTTGGCAGAGTGGGCAGTAACAGGCACAGCGATTTGAGAGGACCAGGCATATGCAGTTGAACATCGAGCAGATAGAGGCGCTTCTCCCCCACAGGTATCCCTTTCTCCTTATCGACCGTGTTGTTGATTACGAGGCAGGTGCGTGGGCGCGAGCCATCAAGTGTGTGACGGCTAATGAGCCGTTTTTTGCGGGGCATTTTCCTGGTTACAAGGTGATGCCCGGCGTACTTATCCTCGAGGCCCTTGCCCAAACGGGGGCGATTGCCCTCTTGAGTGAACAGGAGAACAGCGGTAAACTCGCATTCTTTGGCGGCGTGAAGCAGGCGCGCTTTAAACGACAGGTCGTACCGGGTGATGTCCTGGAGCTGTCATGCGTGCTCACCAAACGCCGGGGGCCCATCGGCTTTGGCGAGGCCGAGGCGCGGGTGGGCGACACGGTTGCGTGTAAGGCAGAGATCTCGTTCGCGTTGCAGGTGGGAGATGATTGATGTGATGGCTTCACTGGAAACATCGTTTGTCGAGGTATACACCAAGTTCAAGCTCCAGTTCTACCGCAAGATATTCAGCCGCTTCGAGGGGCGCGAGGCCTCGCTTACGGCGGTCGAGACCTTCTGCGTCGAGGTCATCCACGCGCTGGGCAAGCCTACCGTGAGCGATTTTGCGCGCTTTGTGAACATCTCCCAGGCCAATGCGGCCTATAAGATACAGAGCCTCATGAAGAAGGGTTATGTGTGCAAGCAGCGTTCGGATGACGACAAGCGGGAGTACCGCCTCCTGGTCACCGAGCGGTTTCATGAGTACAACCGCCTCAACACCAGCTATGTTGCCACCGTCGTCGAGCGTGTTGGACACCGGTTTACCGCACAGGAGACGGCAACCTTCAAGCGCATACTCGACGTCATCGCCCACGAACTCATGCCCGAGGTCCCCTACACCCTCAAAGATATCGACTGAGCAACCAGCAGCGCCCGTTTAGGAAAAGAGGCGCATGTCCTCTATCGGCCAGGCGATTGCGAAGACATGGCCGAGGACACTGCTTGTCTCAATGGGACCAAAGTAGCGGCTGTCGGAGGAGTTCGTGCGGTTATCTCCCATGACCCAGATGCAGCCTTGGGGAACCGTATAAGGGTAGTTGATCTGCTCCTCAAACTGCATAGGCAGCGGCTCTGACGGAAGGCCGCCAACATAGGGCTCGAACTGCACCTGCCCGTCGATGACCAGCTTACCCTCGAGAAAATCGATCGTCTGTCCCTCGGTCGCGACAACGCGTTTGACGAGGATGCGGTCGGGCTTTGTCTTGTCATCAAAGACCACGATGTCTCCGGGCTCTATGCTGGCAAACGCGTAGGTTATCTTCTCGGCCAGGATGCGGTCGTTTGTCATGATGGTTGTCTGCATCGAAGCCGACGGGACCTCGTACTGCTCGAACACGAAGGTCCGCAGCAGCCAGGTGAGGAGGAGGGCGACGACGAGCACGACGGCGAACTCGATGACGAGCCGCAGTACACTCCCTCTTTTCTTCTCATCTTCCATTAGGCAGCCTTTCTCGACAACCGTACCATTATAGGCGTTCAACCGCCGGTTGTCTGGCACGCAGCAGGGGGTCTGGGGATACGTCTATTGATACACTTATTGATACCGTAAGGATTCCACGGGGTCGAGCTTGGCGGCGCGGCGGGCAGGATAGAAGCCAAAGATGATGCCGATAAACGCGCATACGCCTACGGCGATGAGCACCGACTCGACGCCTATCGCCGGCAGGAAGGCTATATCGGGTTGCGCCATATTGATGATGCTTGCAAGGCCAAGCGCGCCCAGATAGCCAAAGAAAATGCCAAAGAGCCCTCCCACGATGCAGAGCGCGATGGACTCTGCCAGGAACTGCTTTGTGATGTCAAAGGTATGGGCCCCCAGCGACTTGCGCAGCCCTATCTCGCGTGTGCGCTCGGTGACATTAGTGAGCATCATGTTCATGATGCCGATGCCGCCCACAAACAGCGAGATGGACGCGATGGCCGTGAGCATGAACGAGAAAGACGCCATCATGACGTTGAGCTGGTCGATGACCTCCTTCATCGAGAACACATAGACGTACGGGTCGCCGCTGCCGTTGTCAAGGCGTTGCGTGAGGAACTCCTGCGTCGCCTTGGCAAGCGCGACCACATCGACCTCCTCCTTTGCAAGCGCCACCACGCTGTCAAAGCTATAGGTTCCCGTGAGGCGCATCTGGAGCGTTGACAAGGGCATGAGGACGCTGCTAAAGTTCTGGCTCATGCCGTCACCGGCCATGATGCCGACGATCGTATAGGGCTCGGCGTTGGGCCCGATGCGCACCGTCTGCCCAAGTGCCTGTGCGTCCTCGCTGCCAAAGAGGTCGCGTACCTTCCCGCGCCCTATGACGACAACCCGTGCCTGTCGCCGCTGGTCTTCATCGGTGATAAACCGCCCGCTTTCAAGCTCGGTGTTGTTAACAGCGGCGCTGTTGGGCATCACACCATTGATGCCCGCGTCGACACTGGCCTTGGCGGTGAGCATCTTCGCACCAGCATAGGAGAGCGGGCTGATAACCTCATATTCGGGAAACGCCTTCTCAAGCGCGTCGAGGTCGGCCTGTACGAGCGGCACCCCCGAGGACATCTGTACCATACGTGCCTGTTGCATACCAAGCTCGCCCATGAGCGCGTTCTGCATCCCGCCGATAAGCGAGGTCATGGCGATAACGCTCGCGATGCCGATGACTATACCCAGGATGGTGAGGACTGAGCGTGCCTTGTTGGCACTGAGCGAGAACCACGTCTCGTAAAGCAGGTCGCGGAGCTTCATACGTGACCACCGCCCTGGAACAGGGAGACCGGTGTGGGTGCGCCAGCCTCGTAGTAAGGCAGGAGGGCGGTCCCTGCCTTGTCCCTTGCCCTGTCGCCGCCTTGCGGCACAACAGGGTGGCTGTGCATGAGGCCGTCGCGGATATAGAGGGTGCGGTCGGCATGGGCGGCGACGTCGGGCTCATGCGTGATGAGGACGATGGTGCGGCCGATGGCGCGCAGCCGTGCAAAGGTGTCGAGCACCATCTCGCCCGTAGCGGTGTCGAGGTTGCCGGTAGGCTCATCGGCGAGGATAAGCGCGGGGTTGTTCACGAGCGCACGCGCTATCGCGACACGCTGCATCTGGCCGCCCGAGATCTCGTTGCTCTTGTGCAGGTAGAGGGCCTCTTCAAGGCTCACCGACCGCAGGGCGGCACGGGCACGGGCCTCCCGCTCGTTGCGCGGGCAGAGCGTGTAGATAAGCGGCAGCATGACATTACGCAGGATTGTTGCCCTGGGCAGCAGGTTAAAGGACTGGAAGACAAACCCGATACGGGTCGCACGCAGGTCGGCCAGCTCGTCATCGCTGTGCTCTGCGATGTCAACGTTCTCAAAGCGGTACTCCCCTGTTGTGGGCTTGTCAAGGCAGCCGAGGATGTTCATAAGGGTTGACTTGCCTGAGCCCGACGGGCCCATGATGGCAACGAACTCGCCTTTCTCGACACTAAAGCTCACCCCGCGCAGGGCATGGGTGCTGCCTGCCTGCGTCTGGTAGATGCGGTGGAGGCCCCGCACGTCTAAAACGGTTGACATGGTTGTTCTCCGCTCGCCCTAGCCCACACGCGTAACAGGAGCGGCGCTGCTCGTAACGCCGCCGCCCATGCTCATCGTGAGCGCGCCTGAGCCGCCCGCCCCCGAGATCACCACCAGGTCGCCTTCTTGCAGGGCGCCCTCGACGGCGGTGTAGTTGTCGTTACTTGCCAGGATATGCACCTCGACCTCGCGGAGCGTCCCGTCGGCCTCCTGGACAAAGACGGTCGCGGTGTTGTCAAAGGTGTTTTGCAGGGCCATCGTGTTCACGAGCAGGACGTTGGGGAGCTCCTGTATCTTTATGTCGGCAGAAGCCGAGAGGCCAATCTTGAGGCGGGGATCGGGGTTCTCGATGATGAGGTCGACCGGATAGGTGACCACACCGCCAGCCGCGCCCGCCTGTTCGCCAACCGCGCTCGTTGTGCTTGAGATACGCTTGATGGTTGCCGTTGCCTGATAATCCGGCACGGCATTGAAGGAGACCGTCGCCTCCTGTCCCACCACAAGGGTGAGGATGTCGATCTCGTTGACATTGAGCGTGACGGTCATCTTTGAGAGGTCGGCGATCTGCATGGCCGGCTTGCCGGCAGTTGCGACCGTAGAGAGCTTGGTGCCGCGTTCGAGGTTCTGTACCACCACCTGGCCGGACAGGGGCGCGAGGACCTGCCGCTTCGCTGCGGTCGCAGTCGCGGTGTCAAGCATCGCCTTGGCATCGGCCACCTGCTGGTAGGCGGCATCTATCTGCTGCTGTGCCGGGGCTATCTGCATGTCGGCCTGCTCGTATTGCTGCCAGGCGGTGTCTATCTGCTGCTGTGCCGCCACCTCGTCAAAGTGCGGCGCTGTCTCGCCCTCGGCAGAAGGCTGTGCCTGTTGCTGTGCTGCCGCCGCGCGTGCGGCGTTGACGGTGGCCACGGTCTGCGCGTAGGCCGCATAGGCGTTGCTGGCTGTCCGTTGGGCATTGTCGCGCGCACTCACGGCGCTTTTCACGCCGAGGTTGGCACTGTCAACGCCGCGCTGGGCGTTTGCGACCTGCCGGTCGAGCTCGGGGTTGTCGATGGTGAAGAGCACCTGGCCGGCGGTGACCATGTCACCTTCGGCCACCTTGAGCTCGGCGATGGTGCCGTCGACCTCGGGGGTGATGGTCACACTCTCAAAGGGCTTGAGGACGCCGCTGCCGCTCACGTTGTTGGTAAAGGTGCCGCGCGCTACCGGCTCCGTTGTCATGACTTCCTGTGTTGGCGGCGGGGTGACAAGGGCGGTGATGCCCCATACAGCCGCACCCAACACGGCGATGACTATCAGAATAATGACGATGGTGCGCGTGCGTTTTGACCGCTTCTTGCGGGTGCTCTTGGTCTCCAGTGCCCTGAACGCCTGTAGTTCTGCTGCTGCCTGCGAGGTCTCCTCAATGGTGAGTTGCTGTGTGTTGACAACTGCCCTGGTCTCGTCGGACATTCCGTACCTCCTGTGCGATGTATCCCAAACTTACGGTTCCCCTCAAAGCTTATAGTACCAGATATACACGGTACACGAACGAAGTAACAGCCGCATAGCGGCAAGGTAACGGCTAGCCTATTGGCCTATTGGAGGTCGAGGTACAGCATCCGTTCAAGCGGTTGGCGGCCGGCGACCTCGTCGACACCGGCACCGTAGTCATAGGTGAGGGTGAGCTTCCATGCCGTAGGCGCTCCTGTGGCAGTGGAGGCCCCCTCAAAGGTGTAGCTCTCCTTCTTGACCTTGAGAGGGCTTGCGGCGGGGTCTACGTATTGGAGGTACTGGTCGGACGACGGGGCGCGATAGTTAAAGTTGGCAGGGGTCACTCCGGCGGCCCTGAGTATGGCGTCCAGGGTCCCTTGCGAGGCAACGAGGGTCTCAAAGCTTGAGGCAGGATAGCCCAACAGGTCCATCGAGCACACATAGTAGATGCCAATCACGTCGCCCTGCTCGTTGAGGCTGGCGTAGATGTTCTCAACAGGCAGCAGGTCGCTGGCAGCGGAGCTTGAAGAGCTGCTCGATGCCCGGGGGCTGTAGCTGAGGGTGGCAAGCTGCTTGATGTCCTTGTTCTCCTCCTCTGCCACCACCTCGGTCTTGACAAGCTGGAAGTCAGGGCCAAGGTATGCCTGCACCTCCTCGATGGAAAGCCCAAAGAGTGCCGCAAGCCCAGGGATGCTCGCCGTGACAGGCGGGGCCACCTCGGGTGCCTTGTTGTCGTCTACCGGGGGGTTCTCGATGTCGGGTGCCGGTACAACTACAGCCGGGGACGATGGCGCGGGCTCAAAGAGGAAGGTATACGCCAGATAGCCCAGCCCGGCCAGTGCTGCCACCAAAAGCAGGATAACGACGATGAGTATGGCCCCTGTGCGTCTCGCCTTGGCCATGCGTGCCGGCGACATATCTCCATTGGTCATACCAGAACCTCTCTTCGCTAAAAGGGAAACGAGATGACTTCCCAGTAATCCAACACATAGGCGGCGATGAGGATGACCCCTACTACACAGGCGCCGATGACGATCTTTTGTGGCAATGCCATCGGTTGCAGGTCATCGAGCGAGTAGTCCGGGCCTTCTTCGACCGTAGCGGCGTCCTGCGGAGAAGAAGGTCCTTCCTCCGCCGTAGCGTACGCCGCATTGACCGGCGTATCGTCCTGCTCCTCGTGGCCGCCAACGGCCTCGCCGTGCGGGAGGACGCCTACCGTGGTGACCTCTTCTTCGCCCTCATCAGTCCCAGCGGGCATCTCCTGCCCACCGATGGTGATATGCGAGAATCTTGGTTCCTTATCGGGCTGCATCGCGCTCCAAGACAGGGGTCGGCAAAAACGGTTAAGGGTAATTGTACGACAAACGCGCAGATTTTTCACCTGCGCGCCCCGCCAACCTGTGGGTAAGCTTTAATATGCTATTGTATTTAGCTATTTTATACGCGCATCGAGCTCGCCGGCCAGCTCTGCGGTTGAGACGCCTGAGCGCTCAAGCACCACGAGCAGGTGGTAGAGGAGGTCGGCGGCCTCGTAGCGTATATGGTCGTGGTCGTGGTCCTTGACCGCCATAACAAGCTCGGTAGCCTCCTCGCCAATCTTCTTGAGCAGCTTGTCCTCAGGCTGTGTGAGGAGCCGGGCGGTATAGCTGTCCTCAGGTGCGGCGGTGCGGCGGGCATGGATAGTTTGGGCAAGCCTGTCAAGGGTCACGCCCAGGTTGCCGCCAGTCACGTTATGTGTGCGCTCACCCATGTTCAACCTCCCGATACTCCCGATAAAAGCAGCTGCGGTTGCCGGTGTGACAGGCGGGGCCGGGGCTGTCTACCTTGACAAGCAGGCAGTCGCCGTCACAGTCATAGTAGATATTCTTGACCAGCTGGATGTTACCGCTGGTAGCACCCTTGTTCCAGAGCTCGCGGCGGGACCGGCTCCAAAACCAGGTAGTCCCGGTCTCCTCCGTCAGGGCAAGGGCCGCGGCGTCCATATAGGCCATCATGAGGACCTCGCCGCTGTCGTACTGCTGGATAATGGCGGGGATAAGGCCGTGTTCGTCGTAGTTGAGCGGGGTTGTCATGTGTAGTCCAATCGTACGGGGATGTCTTGGGCGGCCATGTACTCCTTGACCTCACGGATACTGAGCTCGCCAAAGTGAAAGACGCTGGCGGCGAGCACGGCGTCGGCCTCGCCTTCGAGGATGCCCTGGGCAAAGTGTTCGAGGGTGCCCACGCCGCCGCTGGCGATGACGGGGATGTCGACCGCGCGGGCGACGGCACGCGTGAGGGCCAGGTCGAAGCCGTCTTTGGAGCCGTCGCGGTCCATCGACGTGAGCAGTATCTCGCCCGCGCCACGGCGGCAGGCCTCGGCCGCCCAGCGCACGGCGTCGATGCCGGTGTCGATACGGCCGCCGTTGAGGTAGACCGTCCACTTGTCGCCCGCGCCGGTGACATGCTTGGCATCGACGGCGCACAGTATCGCCTGTGAGCCAAAGGCGGCCGCAGCCGTGGTGATGAGCGAGGGGTCGCGCACGGCAGCGGAGTTGAGGCTCACCTTGTCGGCGCCGGCGGCGATCATGGTGCGCAGGTTCGCGAGGTCCTTGAAGCCGCCGCCCACCGCGTAGGGGATGTGCAGCTCCTCGCTGGCGCGGGCGGCCATCTCGATGGTGGTGCGGCGGTGCTCATGCGTGGCGGTTATGTCGAGGAAGACGACCTCGTCGGCACCGGCGGCGTCATAGGCGGCCGCAAGCTCCACGGGGTCACCCGCATCACGCAGGTTGACAAAGTTGACCCCCTTGACCACACGGCCGTCCTTGACATCGAGGCAGGGTATGACACGTTTTGTGAGCATCCTACTCCTTCAAATTGTTGAGCAGCCCTACCGCCTCGTGCACCGTGAACGAGCCTTCGTAGACCGCACGCCCCACGATGGCACCCTCCACCGTCTGAGAACCCAGTGCCATGAGGGCGCGCAGGTCGTCGAGCGTGCTGATGCCGCCGCTGGCAATCACAGGAAATCCCGCAGCCTGGGCGACGCGGACATAGGCGGCCGCGTCAATGCCGGTCTGCATGCCGTCGCGAGCGATGTCGGTGTAGACGAGGTGTTGTATGCCCCAGCCCGCAAGCTGGGCGATGAGCTCAACGGCAGGGATGCCCGCTCCTTCTCGCCAGCCCTCGATGGCAACCTCGCCGTCGCGGGCATCTACTCCGGCGCAGAGCGCGTCGCCGTAGCGCGCGACGGCCTCACGGGCGAAGGCAGGGTCGCGGGCGAGCTTCGTACCCAGCACCACGCGGCGTGCGCCCGCCTGTACGAGCCGCTCGATGACCGCCAGCGTGCGCACGCCGCCGCCCACTTCAATGTTGAGGCCGGTCGCGGCGATGATGCGCTCGATGACACCCGTGTTGGACGGCTCGCCGCTGCGGGCGCCGTCGAGGTCGACCACATGGATCCATGTGGCACCTTCACGGGCAAAGGCACGTGCTTGAGCAACCGGGTCATCGTTATAGACGGTCACGGCATCATAGTCGCCTCGGGCGAGCCGTACTGCCTTGCCGTCGAGCAGGTCTATTGCAGGTAGAAGGTACATGGCTACAATCCTCTCACAAAGCGGACAAAGTTCTCCAAAACCTCAAGGCCCTTGTGTGAGGACTTCTCGGGGTGAAACTGTACGCCAAAGACCGCGCCTTTGCGCACGACACTGGGGAAGGCCGTAGCGTGCGTGACCTCGGCCAGCACGTCACACTCCTCGCTTGGCACCCCCTGGTACGAGTGCGTGAAGTAGAAGTTCGAACCATCCGGGATGCCCGCGAACAAGGGTGCTCGGTCTTCTCCGCGCGTTTCGCCTTTAAACGCCACCTGGTTCCAGCCCACATGAGGCACCTTGACCCGTGCGCCGCCAGGTGTTTGGGCGTCGATGCGCCGGGTCGACCCGCGCAGGAGCGCAAGCCCCTCTGCCCACTGCCCCTCTGGCATGTTCTCGTCGCCGCGCTCAAAGAGCAGTTGCAGTCCCAGGCAGATGCCAAGAAAGGGCGCGCCCTGCGCCACGCGGTCACGTATGGCATCCATCTGGCCGCTGGCAAGCATGGTCGCCGACGCGTCTGCAAAGGAGCCCACGCCCGGCAGCACGATGGCCTGGGCGCTGCGTATCGCCGCTGGCTCGGCGCTGATGCGCGCCTCGCACCCCGCAAGCTCAAGCGCCTTCTGCACGCTGCGCAGGTTGCCTTTGCAATAATCAACTACAACAAACATCCTGCTCCCTTCGACATCCTGTAAGCGGCGTAAACGGCTTCAAACAGAACCCTGTGTTCAGTTGCGTACAAAAGTACGCGCCTTTCACACAGGAACCTGTTTTCAACCGTTTCCACTCGCTTACAAAATGTCGTCTCCGTTGCTGACGGTTTCATATGCTCCCTTTGGTCGAGGGGACGCGGGTGCCTACGCGGGGGTCGAGGGCGACGGCGGTGCTCAGGGCGCGGGCGACGGCTTTGGCGGCGGCTTCGATGAGGTGGTGCGCATTCTCGCCCGCGAGGGAGCGCACGTGCAGGGTGAGGCCCGCGTTGGCGGCAAGCGCGATGAGGAACTCCTTGAACAACGTGGTGTCAAAGGTGCCAATGAACTCGATGGGCAACGCGACATCCCAGTGCAGCTGCCCGCGGCCGCTTATGTCAACGGCCGCCAGCACGAGCGCCTCGTCCATGGGTACCAGGGCATCGCCAAAGCGCGTGATGCCCGCCTTGCTCCCCAGGCACTGCGCGATGGCCTGGCCTAGCACGATGCCCACGTCCTCAACTGTGTGGTGCGCATCGACCTCGAGGTCGCCGGCCGCCCGCACCGTGAGGTCAAACAACCCGTGGCGCCCAAAAGCGTCGAGCATATGGTCGAAGAACGGCACGCCGGTTGCCACGCTCGTCTCCCCCGCCCCTTCAAGGGCAAGCGAGAGCGTGACGGCAGTCTCGTTTGTCGTGCGTTCGATGATGGCCTCTCTCATCGGCTGTCCTTTCTCATCAAAGCAAGGGGGCCGTCCCCGTGCTTCCTGCCGTCCCCGTGCGTTCCTTATCCCACTATCTGCCCAAGCGCCGCAAGCAATGCGTCGTCTTCCTGCGGGGTGCCTACGGTGATGCGCAAGCAGTCCTCAAGCAGCGGGGCGCGCGAGAAGTCGCGCACCAGGATACCGTGGTCGTAGTAGAGCCGCTGCCATACCTCGTGCGCGCCAGGCACTCTGGTGAGCACATAGTTCGCCTCGCTGGGGTAGGCCAAGACGCTGCGGATACGAGCGAGCCCGTTTGCAAGCCGCGCGCGCTCCGTCACGATGGCCTCCACCGTTGCGTGCAGTTGCCCGTGGTGCGCCAGCACCGTAAGGCCCGCAAGCTCCGAGAACGCGTCGACCGAGTAGGGCTGCCGCACCTTGAGCAGCTCGGCGACCACCGGGACGCTCGCGAGCAGGTATCCCAGGCGCACGCCGGCCAGCGCGTAGGCCTTCGAGAACGTGCGCAGGATAACAAGGTTGTCGTGCGCCGCGAGATGTTGCGTCATGTCAAAGCGCGCATTGGCAAACTCGAGGTAGGCGTGATCGACCACCACCAGCGCGTCGGTGGCCGCCAGAAGCTCAAGCAGGAAGCCCGGCCGCACACAGCCGCCGGTGGGGTTGTTGGGCGACGTGAGCATCACGAGGTCGATGCCTCCCCCCCGCACCGCGTCAAGCACCGCTTGCTCGTCAATCTGCCAGGGAAGCGGTGCCTGGGCACCCGCCGCATCCCCCATCAGGGGCACCTCGAACACACGGGTATGGGTGAGCCGGGCGTCGGCCGCATAGACGGAGAAGGTCGGGGGTGCCGTGAGCAGCGTGCGTCCCGGCCCCCCATAGGCGAGCATCAGGTCAAAGAGCAGCTCGTCGCCGCCGTTGCCCAGCAGCACGCAGTCCTCGGCCACGCCGTCCCGTTGCGCAAGGGCGGCACGCAGCTCGGCGGCAAGCGGGCTGGGATAGCGGTGAAACCCTAACATCCCGAGCTTCTCCGCAAGCTCTTTACGCACCTCAAGGGGCAGGCCGTAGGGGTTCTCGTTCGCGTTGAGGTAGATACGCGCGGGCAGGTAGGTGGGGTCGTAGGGCTCAAGCCCTGCGAGATGGGGGGCAGCGGGGCGTACAGCCTTCACCGCTTACTCCTCGCCATCGTCCTCAAGCAGCTCAAAGCGGGCCTTGACGGCTTTGGCGTGGGCCCACAGGCCCTCCTGCTCGGCAAGGGTAATGATGGTGTCGCGGGCATTGTCGAGCGCAGCGTAGGAGTAGTTGATAACGCTTGAGCGCTTGACAAAGTCGTCGACGCTCAACGGGCTTGCAAAGCGTGCGGTGCCGCCCGTGGGCAGGGTGTGGTTGGGGCCGGCCACGTAGTCGCCTACGCTCTCGGGGGTCCAGGTGCCGAGGAAGATGGCACCGGCGTTCTCGATGAGGCCGAGGAGCTCAAGGGGCTGGTCCATCTGCACCTCAAGGTGCTCGGGGGCGATGGCGTTGACGGCGAGCAGGGCCGTGGCGAGGTCGGGCGCCACAAAGATGATGCCGTTGTTGTCAAGCGACGCGCGGGTGATGCCGGCGCGGGGGGTGTCGAGCAAAAAGCCCTCGATCTCCTCAAGCACGTCCTCAACGAGCGTCTCGTCGATGGTCACGAGGTAACAGGCGGCATTGGGGTCGTGCTCGGCCTGCGCCATGAGGTCGATGGCGATGAGCGAAGGCTCGGCAGTCTCGTCGGCGAGCACGAGCACCTCTGATGGGCCGGCGACCATGTCGATGCCCACGTCGCCGCTCACCATGCGCTTGGCAGCGGCCACATAGGCGTTGCCGGGGCCGGTTATCTTGTCAACCTTCGCGATCTGCGCGGTGCCGTAGGCGAGCGCTGCGATGGCCTGTGCGCCGCCCACCGCATACACCTCGCTTACACCGGCTATCTGCGCAGCCGCCAGCGTCACAGGGTCAACGCGGCCGTCGGGACCCGGCGGGGTCACCATCGCGATGCGCCGCACCCCGGCAACACGGGCGGGCAGCGCGTTCATAAGCACCGTCGAGGGGTACTTGGCACGCCCACCCGGCACATAGATGCCCACGCTCTCGATGGGCGTGATGCGGCTGCCTACCAGCGAGCCATCGGGGCGCGCGTCAAAGAAGCTCTGCTGCGCCTGACGCATGTGAAAGGCGGTGATAGAGGCCGCCGCCGCTTGCAGGGCCGCATACACCTTCTTGTCAACGGCCTTGGCCGCACCGTCAATGAGCGCCTGTGGCACCCGAAACTCCAACAGCTTCGCCTTGTCGTACTCAAAGGTGTACGCACTCACTGCCTCGTCGCCGCGCGCGCGCACTGCGGCGATGATACCCGTCACGCTCTCCTGCACTGCGGCATCAAAGGCCGCCGCACGTTGCAACAGCTCGCTTGCGGGCCTTTGCCCTGCTTCCAGTCTCACTACGCGCATACCGTGTTCTCCAATCGTCGTGCGAGGCCGCGTACGCGCGCATCGGTGCGCACGCTCGCCGGATTCCCCACAAAGCGGGCGGTCGACTGCAGGACCTCGTCCACGATCACGAGGTTGTTCTCCCGCAGGGTGGTACCAGTGGCCGTGATGTCGACGATGCGGTCGGCCATCCCGCACAACGGCGCCAGCTCAATATTACCATGCATCTTCACCGTCTCGACCTGCACACCTATCGAATCATAGTACTGCGCCGTGATACGCGGGTACTTGGTGGCGACCCGCATCACCCCCAACCTGCGATAGGCCTCCTCGGCCGCGCCACCGGCAGCCGCTGGCTCCGCAACCACAAAGCGACAGGTGCCAAACCCCAGGTCTACAAGCTCGACGACCTCAAGCGCAGCCTCGGCCAGCGAGTCCTTGCCGCAGATGGCGCAGTCCACGCCGCCGTAGCTCACAAACACCGGCACGTCGGTGGGCCGCACAATGTAGTATTCGACTTCCTCCCTGTAGATAACCAGTTGCCGCCCTGGGTCGTCAAGCCCCGCAGCGTCCAGCCCCGCCTGGGCAAGCAGCGCGACGCTCTCCCCATACAGCGCACCCTTGGGTACCGCTATCCTCAGTGGCGGATAAGCCCGGGCTTCTCCCCCTTTTTGCCCTCCCTTACTCACCGGTATCACCGCCCTCCTCGACCGTTTGCAGTATCGCCGTTGTGCCCTCGGCGCGCAGACGGGCGGCCTGGGCAAAGGCGGCGGCGGGGTTGGCCGCGCTTACCGGCACCACGAGGGGGATGCCCCCCGCTGGCACCGCCTCGGCCTCGTCGCCCTGGGCAACGAGGGCGTGCATGACCCTCTCAAGGCCAAAGGCAAACCCGGCGGCCGGCGCGCTCTTGCCGTAGGCCTCAAGCATGTGGTCATAGCGCCCGCCGCTGCCCAGCATCATGCCCGGGCCTGGCGCGTATGCCTCAAACACCAGGCCGGTATAGTAGTCAAACGCGCTCATGACGCTAAAGTCCACGCTCACATAGGGGCCGGCGCCCAGTGCCTCGATGATGTCCCACGTTTGCTCAAGCTGTGCCAGGCCGTCGGTGCAGCCCAGCGGGGCCATAAGCCCTTGGCACGCGCGTATCGCGTCCCTCTTGCCGTTGAGCGTTGGCAGCAGCTTGAGCGCACCCGCACAACGCGCATCGATACGCGGGTCTTGCGCAAGCCGCTCGATCTCAACGAGGTTGGAGGCATGACAAGCATCCAGGACCGCCGTGCGCCACACAGCATCGGCCGCCCCGTCCCTCATGCACGCGTCCAGCAGGTCGCGCAGCACGCCAACGGTGCAGATGGCGATGTTGAAGTCTCTAAGCCCACAGGCGGCCAGCGCCTCGACAAAGAGCAGGATGACCTCGGCATCGGCCGGGGCACCCGCCATGCCAATAGACTCGATCCCTATCTGTGTGAACTCCCGCGCCTGGCCGCGCAGCGACTCCTCCTCGCGAAAGACCGGCTGCACATACCTAAAGCGCAACGGCCGCGCCACATCCTCCAGGCGCGACGCCACCATACGCGCGATGGGCAGGGTGACGTCGGGCCGCAGCACAAGCAGGTCGCCGTCTGCGTCAAACAGCCTAAAGGGCGTCTGCGCGAGCCTGCCGCCCATCTCAAGCACCTCAAGCACCTCAAGCGTAGGCGTCTCGATGGGTGCATAGCCCCACAGCGAGAGGACCCTCTGCACATCGTTACAGATACCCTCCCGCCACCGCGCTTCCTGCGGCAACACGTCCTTGAACCCCCGCGGGGTGACTGGAATCATACAAAGCCTCTCGTCTCAGTGTACTGAGCGATACTATATCACACTACTGCAATAAAGCGCAAGCAACAAGAAGAAGGCGGTCGCGACACCCTCATGATATGGCCCGTGGCCTGCCGATTGATTGGCAATTATCTGGGTCGGTACAACCGCCTTCTTGATACCCACAGTTATACGCCCCCACCATCCCCCCGTCAATACCATCCACCGATTTATACAAGCCGAAGTTCTACAGAGTTACTGGCCACAGGGGTTGTGCCTCCTGGGTCCCTTTGCGCACCCGCTGCCCCTCCACGCGCATTCAAGCGCTCTAACCCCGGCTATCTTCAGGGTGCCAAGCAGAGGGCCGGTCACCTTCGCGCTTTACGAATGCGCGCTGTGGGGCAGCTGCTCCACAGGACCCAGGAGACACAACCCCTGTGGCCAGTAACTCTGCTACCACGAGCCGCCATTTACACCGCTGCCAGCTCCTTGCGCGGCCGCCCCGATCCACGAGGGTTCTCAAACCGCTCCCTGATTGACCACACAGGTATGAGCCGGTCTCGCCCGACCTTCTCGCTTGCAAGCACCCCGTCACGCACCATTGCGCGCACACGGGAATCTGACAGCCCCAACATGATTGCCGCTTCGCCTGTGGTCACAGACCCCTCATCACGCTCGAGGTCGGGGCTTGCCGAGATTGCTATCACATACCCGCCGTCACCAGCAGACCTCCCGTATGTGGGGGCAGGGATGTCAGAACCGTCTTTTAGCATCCCCTCAAGGATCAACTCCAAAAGGTCGGCTGCCATGTACACGGCGTCTTCCAAGCTCTCTCCCTGTGTGCACTTGTCCAAGTCAGGGAAGCAGACCAGATAGCCAGCCTCTGACGGGGTAAGCACCGCCTCGTAGACATACCGTCTCATAACTCCTCACTTTCCCTTCGCCAATGCTTTCTTGATGTCCCGCTTGATAGACATCTCAACGCCTGTGGTCAAGTCACCGCTGTGCCGTGGTATAGGTATCTTGACGCCGTTGAGGTCATACAAGTCATGCTCTGCGCCATGGGAGAAGAAACTGCCGCC
>JAITNB010000010.1 GCA_031290695.1 Coriobacteriales bacterium
GTGAAGTTGATGTGGTCGGCGATGAGCATGAGGTCGCCCACGCTGTAAGCGGTGTTGATGCCGCCCGACGCATTGGTGACGATGAGCGTGCGGGCGCCCAACGCGTGCATGACCTGCAACGGGAACACGACCTCCTCGGGCGTGTTGCCCTCGTAGCCATGCACGCGGCCCTGCATGGCGACAACCTGCGTGCCGCACAGCGTGCCAAAGACGAGCCTGCCCGCATGGCTGGGCGCACCAGATGCCTTGAAGTACGGGATGTCTGCGTAAGACACGGAGAAGCCCGTGCCTATCCGCCCTGCCAACTCCCCCAGCCCCGAGCCGAGGATGAGCGCAACCTGCGGCGTGGCCGTAAGCTGCGGCCTGAGGGCGGCAACCGCCTGTTGCACCCGTTCCTGTACTGCCCTATATGCTGTCATGCGCGACGCTCCTTTACCGATGGGACGGTGACAAAGCCTTCTAATAGTTGCATTTATCCACTATTCGCATAGTATACTGGGTGCAAACAGCGAAAGGAAGTATCATGTGGGCAGTCTGTAGTCCCAAAAATGACGGCGAGCTCAAGGAATGCGCCCAGTTGGGCAAGTCGTTGAGCCGCCTGTCCCAACCAACCATCCTCACGGTCCTGGCTGCATCGGACGAGCCGCTGCATGGCTATGTGATCGTGCAGCTGGCGGCGGCGTCGCCCATGTTTGGCGGCACGAAGCCCGACGCGACCGGCGTCTACCGCACCCTCAAGCAGATGGAGGTAAACGGGCTGGTGACCTCGCAGTGGGACACCCCTGCAGCGGGCCCGGCCAAGCGCTCCTTTACCCTCACCGAGGTTGGCCGTACCTGTCTACGCCGCTGGATTGACGCCTTGGCCTGCTATCAGAGCGTCATCGGCGATTTGCGCGAGACAGCGTCCACGGCGCTGGGAATCGATTGCCCGCCCCTTCCTGTGTGCGGCGGCGAGCACAAGGCATAGGAACACCACCAGAAAGGCCTCTCTATGCGACCCTTTAAAGAACAGTTCACGCTGCGCGGTGTTGTCACGGGGCTTTTGGGCTGTGTGATCATCACGGCAAGCTCAGTCTATGTGGCGCTCAAACTGGGGATGCTGCCCTGGCCCATCTTCTTCGTGGTGCTGTTGGCGCTCTTTGTGCTCAAGGCCTTTGCCCGCGTCTCGCGCCGTGCGACCAATATCAACGAGGCCAATGTGAGCGCCACCATCATGAGCGCCGGCGCCATGGTGGCAGGCGGGCTGGCCTTTACCATCCCCGGCATCTACATCCTCATGCCCGCCGCCGAGGTGCCGCTGGCCACCGTGGTGCTCTGCGCGTTGTGCGGCGTGGCGCTGGGCTGTATCTGCACGTCTTTAGTGCGCAAGCACTTCATCGAGGACTCAAAGCTCCCCTACCCCATAGGCACCGGCGCCGCGCAGACCCTTGAAGCAGGGGATAAGGGCGGGCGCAAGGCATTGTTGCTCTTCTCAAGCGTAGGGCTGGCCGGGGTGTTCGCGGTTGTGCGTGACGCCTTGGGTGCCGTGCCGCAGATGCTGTTTGACTGGGTCAAGATACCCGGCGTGGCCTTTGGCGTGTACTTCTCGCCCATGGCTATCGCAACCGGCTTCATGATAGGCCCGCTGGCCGCGCTGGTATGGGTGCTGGGGGGGCTCTTTGGCAACTTCGTGTTAGTGAGCGGCGGGGTGGCTGTGGGGCTGTGGGACCTCGCCGCCGCACTGGACATACGCAAGAGCCTGGGTATAGGCGTGATGATAGGCTGCGGTTTGGGCATCATCTTCAAGGTCGTGCTGCCACGTGTACGCCAGATGTTCGCGCCCCTGTTCACCCGTGAGAAGGGAAGTGCCATCGTGCCTATGCGCTGGGCGCCCTTTGTGTTGGCAGCCGTGGTGCTGGTGCTCTCGTTTGTTGTGGGCCTGGGGCTTCTGCCCTCGCTGCTGCTGGTGCTCCTCACCTGGGTCGTTGTGACCATGGCAGCACAGTCCACTGGTCAGGCGGGACTTAATCCAATGGAGGTCTTTGGCGTCATCGTGTTGTTAATCATCGCGCTCATCTGCCAGACCGGTGGCATCGAGGCCTTCCTAGTCACGGCGGTTGCCACGGTTGCCTGTGGCTTCGTGGGCGACCTGATGAACGACTTCAAGGCGGGGCATCTGCTCAAGAGCGACCCCAAGGCACAGTTTATCGGCGAGGCCCTGGGCGGGGTGGTGGGCGCGGTGGTGGGCGCACTTATCATCGCGGCGCTGGTGGCGGCCTACGGGCCCGAGAGCTTTGGTGCAGGCAAGGAGTTTGTCTCTGCTCAGGCAGACGTAGTCGCCTCCATGGTAGGCGGCATCCCTCACCTGCCCGCATTTGTCATCGGCATCGTAGCCGGCACGGCCCTGTACCTGGTGGGTGCGCCGGTGATTACCTTAGGGCTGGGCATCTACCTGCCCTTTTACCTCTCGCTCACCATAGCGGTGGGCGCAGCGGTGCGTTTTGTGATTGGCCTCGTCGCCCCTCAATGGTCCAAGGGCGAGGACGGCATCATAATCGCCTCCGGCCTCTTGGGGGGCGAATCCATCGCCGGTGTTATACTGGCGCTCATAGTCATTGCAAGCGGCCTCACGGCGCTGTAGCAACTACTGCACCAGCAAAGCACCTGCTTACAGTCCCAGCGCCTTCTTGAGTACCGCGACGCGACGGCGGGAGACGGGGATCTTCTCCTCCTCGCCGCTCAGTGTGAGGAGCAGCGTGCCACCGCTCACCGGGGTAACCTCCTCAACACAGGCGAGGTTGACCAGGTAGCGGCGATGCACGCGAAAGAAGCCATGCGGCTCAAGCTTGCTCTCAAGCTGGGCGAGCGACACCGTTGAGAGGTAGCGGTCGGAGTCGGTGTGGAGGTAGGAGTAGTCGTCCTTGGCCATGATGTAATGTATCTTGTCGGTCGCGACAAGGAGCTTCTTGCCGCTCTTCTCCACCGGTATACGCTCTGCCTGTGTGCTCTTGGTGAAGATGGACACATGGTGCTTTATCTTGGTGAGCGCCTGGAGCAGCCGCTCGGTCTCGACGGGCTTGACCAGATAGTCCACCGCGTTGACGTCGAATGCCTTGGCAGCATGCTCGCTGTAGGCAGTCACAAACACGATGGCAGGGGGGTACTTGAGACGGTTGAGCGCCTCGGCGAGCTGGAGGCCGTTGGCCCCGGGCATGTTGATGTCGAGGAACATGACATCGCCGCCCTTCTCCTTGAGGCGCTCTATCGCCTCGCGTACATTGGTTGCCTCGGCCACCACTTCGACCTGCCCTGTCTCGTCGAGCAGGAAGCGGAGCTCTGAGCGGGAGGGAGCCTCGTCGTCTACGATGATTGCTTTTAACATACGTCGTCCACCTTTAGTTTATCGAATTCTCCAAGCGTGAGGATTACGGTTGTTCCTTCGCCTAATGTAGATTGTACCTCTAAACCGGCTCCTCTGCCAAAGTAACCGCGTAATCTGTCGTCAACATTCTTGAGCGCGACGCCTGCATGCTTGCGGCTGCCGTCGAGCGTGTGGGGCAGTTTGTCCTTGGGAATGCCAATGCCGTCGTCCCGTATGGTGATGAGCACGATGCCCTGATCGCAACGCGCATCGATGGAGATGTGCAGCGGCCGGTCGTCACGCATACCGTGGCCCACGGCGTTCTCGACGATGGGCTGGATGATGAACGCTGGCACCCTGAGGCAGTCAAGCCCATGGGCGATGGTGCTCTGTACCGCAATGCGTTCGCCGCCAAAGCGCGCGATCTCAAAGCCAAGGTAACGTAGCGTCTGGGCGTGTTCCTGCGAAAGCGAGATGAGGTCGAGCGACCCCTCGAGGGTGCTGCGGTAGAACACCGCGAACTCCCGCAGCAGAATACGTGCCTGAGCAGGATTGGTGCGGATAAGCGAGGCGATAGTGTTGATGGTGTTAAAGAGGAAGTGCGGGTTTATCTGCGCCTGCAGGGCCTTGATCTCCATCTGTGAGGCGAGCTCGCGCTGGTAGTCGAGCTCGGCAAGGCTCAGCTGCATGGCGAGCAGGGTGCCAAGCCCCTGCGCCATCGCCCGTTGTGTCTCGTCGATCTTCTTGGACGAGCGATAGTAGAACTTGAGCACCCCCACTGGGTCGTCACGCAGGATGAGCGGGACCACAATGGCAGCCTGCAGCTGGTTGTACTCCTGAGGAAAGCCAATCTCGTCCTGTGAGACTATCACCTGCATCTGGTCGCTCTCAAGCGCCCGTATAGTCGCCTTGGTCAGGATGGGCGACCCTATGGGGTGCGACTCCTTCTCGGCACCGGCAAACCCGAGGATGACCGCGCGATTGGTAATGGCGACCGCGTTTGCCAGTGTCGCGGGAAGCAGGAGGCGGCACACCTCCTGCGCCGACTCGGTGGTGAGGCCCTGCCGCATAAAGGGCAGCGTCTGAGCAGCAAGCCGCAGCACACGCTCGCTTTGCCGTGCGCGCAACCGGTCGGGGTCGACCGTATAGCGCACCATGACGCCCACGACAACAAGGATGGAGACAAGGCAGATGGCGATGAGGACCCAGGAGCCCCCCATCCAGAGCGTGGCGACCACAACCAGCGCCATGAAGGCGATAATGGCTGTGAATACTACCTCTATGAATGAAGGACGCCTATCCACCACAACACACCTTATCCCTTAGCGAGCACGAGTCTTTGGAGCATTATGAGGCCCCGTTTTGTGAATAATCCATATTCGCAGCTACCGGTTGCGCGGTCAAGATGTTCGTGGGGAATTGCGGGAATTGCGGGAAGCTGGGCCGGCATGACAGTGACGGGTTAGGGACAGCTTGCTTGGGAACGGCTTACAGGACCTGGCGGGCAACGAGGAGGATGCCGGCAAAGATGAGGAGGGTGCCAAAGGCCGTGCGCAGGGCGCGCTCGGGAAGGCGCATGATGAGCCAGGCGCCAACGCGGGCGCCGGGGATGGTGCCGATGACGAGTGCGAGGCCGTAGAACCAGGCAACATGGCCGAGCAGGGCATGAGCCACGATGCCCGGCACGGCGATAAGGGCGATGGACACGAGCGAGGTCCCTGCCGCCTGTCTCATAGAGAATCCTAAATATGCTATTCCGATTGGCACTATTATAAAGCCGCCGCCTACCCCTACGATGCCGGCGACAAGGCCCGCGAAGACGCCGAGGCAGATGCAGGACACGGTGCGGTAAGGCGCTGGTATGCGTGGCGGCGCAGGGGGGGACGGGGGCGCAGGGGGGGATGGGGACGCAGGGGGCGGCGCAGGGGGCGGCTCGTCGCTGAGGGGGGGACGCAGGGGACGGCTTGCCGCAGGGGGGGTGAACATGCGCCATGCGCTGTAGAGGATCACGGCGGCGGTGAGGAGGATTATGGCAAGGGCGGGGACCTGGTTTGAGAAGGACGCGCTCAGGGCAGAGCTGGCAGCACCGGCACAGCCGATGATGACGCCCGCCTTGAGGTCGATGGTCTTCTGGCGCAGGTGCTGTGTGGCGCCCGAGATGGCAGTGGGGGCGATGACAAACAGCGAGGTCGCTGCAGCCGTGAGGGCGGGCAGGCCAAACGCCAAGTTGAGCAACGGCACGATGAGGGTGCCGCCGCCGATGCCAAACATGCCGGAGAGGATGCCTATAAACAGGCCGCAGGCCGCGACGATGAGAAAGGCTTCAGGCGTCATGCCGGGAGTTCATTATTCCTCAAGGGCCCAGTGGTCGAGGTCGTAGTCAAGGAGGGTGTCCTCGGAGGGCTGAGGCGTTTGAGACGCGTCCTCTGTTGCCTGTTGCGCAAGCAGGGGCTCCTCCGCGCGGTTCGCTTCATCCGCTTCGCCAAGGGTGACAGGGGTAACAAGGGTGGGAACGCCAAAGAGGGTACGGAGCTCCAGGTCGTTCTCAAAGGCTGCCATGACCTGGGGCCAGCCCAGTTGGAACTCAAAGTAGCGGGCGCAGAACGTCTCGGCATAGGCCTTGGCCTCGCGCTGGGCGGCCATCGCTGCGAGAAAGTAGCCCTCACGGTCGCGGGGACGGCCCACCATGCGTAGCAGCGCAGTGAGGAAGACCTTGCGCGAGATGGAGCGCCCAAGGAAGGGGCCGGGATAGGGATCGAGGGTTTGTGGCTGGATTTGCAGGAGGTCGATCTGGGAGCGGGAGTACTCAAGCTTACGGTGCTCGTATATCCAGCGGTAGATGTCCTGGCGAAAGCGCTGGGCCTCGCTACGCTCGGCGGGAGGCAGGTGGATGATGGTCCATTGGTTGTCAAACCACACACCGCCGCCGTACATATGCAGGTTGATGAGGTAGTCGAGGTCCTCGCCACGGGGGATCCACGGATCGAAGGAGACGCGTCGGAAGGCCTCGCGGTGGATGGCGACGAGGCCGCCGTAGAGGCTGTTGGACGAGGAGAGGCGCGGGCCCTTCATGGCCGCGCTTATCCACTCGTTAAACAGCGCGCCCTGGTTCCAGAAGCGGTTGTACCAGGCGGTCTTCTGGCTGGACTTCCAGTCGCCCTTGCGATTGGTATGAAAGCCGGTCTTGACAAGGATGGGAATGCCTTTTTGCGTGAGCTTGCCCAGGCCGTAGAGGGCGGTTTCCATAAAGGCGGGGTCTGCGACCACCTCGTCGTCGTCGATGAACACGACCTCGGTGTAGCCCTGCACGGCGGCCACCACGAGGCCAAAGTTGCGCAGCGCGCCATAGCCGGTGAGCGAGATGCCGTCGCGGACGAGGGGGCTGAGGCCCAGCTCCTCGGTGCGCTGGTAGAACAGCTTGAGGGTATGGCCGTCGATGAGGGTTATGCTGAGGGCGTCTGCGAAGCCGCTGGCTATGTCGCCAACCTTCTGCGTGGCCTCGCGCTCGACGCCAGGCTCAGCCACGACCAGCAGGATGACAGGGGTGGTGACCCCACTGTCGACGAGCGACGTGAGGCACCGTGCCAGCTCGCCCTGGTGCGTGAGCGGGGTAACATGGTCATAGGTGGTTGCGACCTGGTAGCTGGGCGTCTTGCGTTTGCCGCCCACATAGGTGGGGATGATAATAACCGGATTCATCAGAACTCCAATTCTCCCAAGCGGTCGAAGAGGGTGTCGATACGGGCGAGGAAGCCCCATGGGTCAAAGAGTGCGTCAAGCTGCCCGCTGGTGAGGGCACCGGCAACCTGTGGGTCGTCCTCAAGGCGCTCGCGATAGGCCTTGCCCGGGCGCGCCTGCTGTATGTCGTCCCACACGAGCATCGCGTTACGCTGAACAATCTCGTATGCCTCCTCGCGGGTGATACCGGTGTCAACAAGCGCAAGGAGCACCTTGCTTGAGTAGATGAGGCCGCGGGTGCGCTCGAGGTTGGCCTCGCAGTTGGCGGGGTAGACCACAAGGCCGTCGAGTACCCACTGCATCTTGGCGAGGATGTAGTCGAGCGCGATGAAGCTGTCGGTGAGGGCGACGCGCTCGGCGCCGCTGTGCGATATGTCGCGCTCATGCCACAGCGCCACGTTGTCAAAGGCGACCTGCGCGTTGGCCTTGATCACACGTGCCAGGCCGCACACGCGCTCGCAGGTGATGGGGTTGCGTTTATGCGGCATGGCCGACGAGCCCTTCTGGCCCTTGGCAAAGGGCTCCTCAGCCTCAAGGGTGTCGCTTTTTTGCAGCGCGCGCACCTCGGTGGCGATCTGTTCAAGCGTGGCGGCTGTGGTGGCGAGGGTAGCCATGACGTGCGCATGGCGATCGCGGGCGATGACCTGGGTGGAGAGCGGGTCGGGGGTGAGTGCGAGTTTTTCACACACGTACTTCTCCACAAAGGGGTCTATGTTGGAGTAACTGCCCACGGCACCACTGATGGCACCCCAGGCCGCCGAGGTCTCGCGAGCCTGGAGCAGACGTTGCTCGGCGCGCTTGAGGGCCCATGCCCACGCGCCAAACTTCATGCCAAAGGTCATGGGCTCGGCGTGGATGCCGTGCGTACGGCCAACACAGAGGGTGTCTTTGAACTCCAGCGCGCGTTGTTTGCAGGTGGCACCCAGCGTGCGCACGCCGGCGACGATGAGGTTGGTGGCCTGTGTGACCTGGCAGCAGAGCGCGGTGTCGCCCAGGTCGCTTGAGGTCATGCCGTAGTGGACCCAGCGCGAGGGCTTGGGGTCGCCTGGCGGCACGGTGGCATCGATGTTCTCGGCCAGGTTGGTGAGAAACGCGATGACGTCGTGGTTTGTG
>JAITNB010000016.1 GCA_031290695.1 Coriobacteriales bacterium
TGCACAGTGCCCCCTCCCCCGCTCGAACCTCCGCTACCCCCAGAACTTCCCCCGGAGCCGCCACCCGAGCTCCCGCTGCCAGAGCCGCCGCTGGTGCCGCCAGAGCCGCTGCCAGAGCCACCGCCTTCGCCACTCTCACCCTCATCATTGTTCTCGCCCTCAATAAGGGCCTCTCCCTCGGCAGCTACCCGCTCGGCCTCGGCCTTCTCTGCTTCCAGCTGCTCAAGGCGTTCCTTCACCTGCAAAGACGCGCTTGCCATGCTCTTGTCCACCAAGGCAAGGGCGGTCGCAAAGGGGCCCTTGGGGGCGAGGAGGGAGGTGCTCGCACTTCTCCACGTGGCCTCAGGGCTCTTAAACAGGGCGTCGCGGGTGCCACAGGCGTTGAGGGACAGGGCGAGAACAGCGGCGGCGAGCAGCACGGCTACACAGCCCAGGGCGACACACAGCTTCTTACGCGCAAGCATAGTCGTCTCCAATCACAGCATCCAGCGCCTCGCTGCCCAACAGGGTTATCAGGCGCTCGCCCAAGTTGACCTCGCGGGCCAGCGGGGTCGCGAGTATCTGCCGTTCGCGCCACACAACCACCAGTTGGCCGCCGTGCCTCACGAGAAAGCGGCCCAGCATGACTGTGTGGGTAGTGCCGGCGCTGCCTAACGCGCAGTCGTTGGGTATCGTGAAGGTGGCTGTGCCTTCAACCACCTTGAGGTGGCGTCTGACTAGCACCTTGGCCTTACAGCCTTCGCGATATTCAAGCAAACGGGCATTGCGGTACAGGAAGAACCAGAACAGCAAAACCAGTCCCAGCAGCACGGCAACAACCGCAGCGGCAACGAGCAGGGGCAGGAAGTCAAACGCCGGTGCTGGTGCCGGTACACCAGGCGTGGCAGCCACGGGAGCGGGTGCTTGCGTGATGCTTCCCGCAGGGGCGGGGGCGGCCTCGCGCTCATAGGTCGCCACAACCGTCACCATCTGTGCTCGTGCGGGTATGGTGCCACCGTACTGGGCCTGTGCCTCGTAATAGTCGATCACCAGCTCGCGCTCGACGCCACGGTAGGTGACCGTCGCCGTGAACCGGCTGGGCCGTCCATCAGCGTCGTAGCCGGTGGTCACCCAGGTAACGCCAGTCATCTTGAGCACCTGCTCGACGGTCGCGCCCAAGGCAGCGTTGCCAGAAGTGGTGTAGGTGCGCTCAAAGGGGAGCACGGCCGTATCCTCATGGGGCAGGTTGGCAAAGACCTCCTCGCGCTCGATCTGCCGCTCGACCGTGCGATAGGCAGGCACCCACTGCACGTCCAACAAATCCAGCGACCCCGCAAACTCATCGTCCTCGTAGGGCAGGGTCGCGCCAAACTGCGTGCGAACAGCTGCTTCTCCCCGTGCGACGACCTCGGCAGGAAGATACCGTGTCTCCTGCGCCGTGTATTCCTTTGAGTGGATTACCCCCGCTGCCGGTTGCGGGTCGCTCACCCCCGTGAGCCGGTAGACAGCACCATCGAGTTCCAGCGTGGGCTCAACCGTGTAGGATTCCTGTTGTACCGCGTCGTAACTAAACTCGCGCTCAAGAACCCGTTCAGGCTCATCCGCAAAGGCCTCTTGCGGCCCCACCCCAATGGCAGTACTTAAAACGACAACACAAACACAAACCAGCGTTATTGCGTGCAAAGCCCCTTTTTCGAGACATCCCCCTCTAGCACCGATTCCCTTCAGCACTACGGATACCTCCTTGCCGTTCATGGATTTTTTGAGGAGATTCTCAAAAACCCTATTCACTTTTAGGAGCACCCATGCTAGCATAGACCCATGCAACCCTGTCAAGGGGTTTTGCAAAATATTTTTAGATTTCTTTAAGGAGGTATCGACATGGACCCAAAACGCAGCACTTCAACATTGGCAAAGGCCCTTGAGAACGAGAAAGGTGTTGAGCGTCCCACCGTGTACCGGGGCTTTTACATCTACGCCGACCAGTACACGAGGATGGTGGAGCTCTCGGCCCACAACAAGATTCACGGCATCATCCCCAGCAGCCTCTCAGACATCATACGCGAGGCACTCGACGAGTACCTGGAAGGCAAGCTCTAAGTCCCGTGATCAGCAGAGGCCGCTACAATAACCTCTACCTCTACGAGATCACCGAGCAGGACCTCATACTCAAGAACGAGCGAACGGCCGGCTACCACGCCGGCAATGTTCTCATCTTTCCCGATAAGGAAACTATCGCCTTGGGCTACGAGCTTGCCCGGGCAGATGATGTTGCAACCGCCCGTGAATACCTCGACGCCGAATACGCGCTTGGGGGTTCGCGGGCAGCACCACCGGCCCAACACGCGCTGGCACCCCGGCAAGCTTCCCAGGCACCAGCAGCTGTTGCGACCCCCCTGGCACCCTCGACCCCTGCGGCACCACCGGCCCAACACGCACTGGCAACCCCTACAACCCCCGCACCACCGCAGGAAGCCTCTTACACCGCGCAGGCCCAACTCTTTGAATCACAGATCCACGACCTGCAAACGCGCATCGAACAGCGTGACGGCCTGCTGCACGAGCTCGCCAGCGACCTCAAATCCCAGCAAGAGACCAACGAGCTCCTCCTCAGCCAGCTTGCCTCGGCCCAAACGCAGCTGGAGGTCGACCGCATCAGCCGTGACGAGATGGTGGACGACCTGCGCAACGTAAGCGCCGACATCCACACCGTCGAGACATCCCTCGGGCGCACCATAGAAGAGAAGCTGCTCCTTGAGCAGGAACTCGCCGAGCGCATAACCGAGCTCCTCGACCTCAACCTCCAAAACGACGACCTCAAGCGCCAACTCAAGCCCCACGTGCAATCTGCGAGCAAGCCCGGGCCTCTCACCCCCGCCGCCGCCCCAAACCAAGCAGCAACGGCAGCGCCATCTGGTGCGCCCGGAACAACCGGCAGCCCGATAGCCGCCCCCGCAGAAAGCGCCCCGCCAGCAGCCGCAGCCGCAGCCGCGCCAGCCATCGCACCCTCAAGTGACGCGCAGGTCGTCACGTTGTCGTCAGGCAAGCAGGTACACATCTATCACGAGTTCCCGCCGCCGCCCCGCCCCACAGCGGGTACGCGCGCGATACTCACCCTTGGCAGCATCATACGGGTCGCACTTATCAGCATCCTCGCACTTATCCTGCTGCTCGCATTGAGCGTTGTCGCCACGGCCCATCTCGACAACATAAGCCTTGGCGAGGCCCTCGACCTCCTCCTCAAAAGCCTCACGAGCTTAGTTGGCTACAACCCGTAGAGTATGCGGTGCATCAGGGCCAGAAGGGTTATGTGGGCGGGGTAATAGGCGTAAAAGAAGTATTTAAGGGGGCGGCCGCGCCTGCCGTTATAGGCGAGTAACAGAGGGATGGTCGCCGTGCAGCCTATAAAGGGGTAGGCGAGGTAGGGCATATACCACATGAGGTCGACAGTGGGGTTGGCAAGGACGACCTCGACAGTCGAGCCGCCAATGGCAAACCAGGCGAGCATGACGGGGACCACCACCCGCGCCACCGGCTGCTTTATCACGTGGTAGCAAAGCACCATCACCACACCAATCCCCGCCCAGTCGCATTTGAGGCTCACCAGGAAGATGGCGAGCAGGGCGAACATGAGCAGGGGGCGGTTCTTCATATGGTCGTAGAGGTAGATGGCGAGCAGCCCCAGCAGCAGCGTAAAGAGCACGTTGAGCTCCATCATATCGAAGGCCCACACAAACGGCACGAGCGCTATGGCGGCAAACACCAGCAAGCGCAGGCCGTACTTCTTCACATCGCGCGTATGCGCATAGCCCACCGTGAGCAAGAACGCCATGATGGGAAAGGTCATGCCCCCCGGCATAAAGGCCAGCGTACGCCCCCATTGGGGCAGTTGGTCCCAAAAGACGATGCCAAAATGATCAGCCGTCATCGCGACGATGGCGATTATCTTGAGCGCAAACGAGTCAACGAAGCCTTTGCGGGGAGTCAAACCCTCTCCTCAGTACGTCAAACGGGCAGAGCAGGGGGAGAAGTGCGCGGCGTGCCGCACGGGCTTCTCCCCCGCTCAAGCGGGTGGTCAGGAGGCTATCGAGCCGGCCTCCAAGTAGCTGTCAAGGTCATCGGGGAAGGTGACGGTCGTGTTGTTGAGGGCTATGTTTGTCATGGCCATGCGGTAGTTGGCAGTAAGTGCCTGGCCGTCGGTGTTGGCCTCCATGTCAAACACCATGTCGAGGCCCGTGAGCGCGCCCTCTGCGTCAAGCGTAGCGACCAGCGTTATGTCGCTCACCGTGACCGTTGCGTCCGCGTACAGGCTGTTGAGCTGATTGACGGCATCCTTGGTGAGGTCGCGTGCCACTTTGGCATCAATGGTGATGTGCAGCTCCTTACCACCGTTGGCGGCTTCGACCTCCTCTTGGTCTTTGATGGCGCTCTCGGGGAACTCGACCGGCTTGGTGTTTGCCTGATCGAGCGCGGCAGTCGCATCCATCGTCGTCTTCATCTTCTGGCCGTTGGTGTCCATGTAGTAGACACCGTCACGGTACCATGCCTTTGTCTGGACATCCTGACCGAGGACCTTGGTGGTCATGTCCATGTAGAGCTGGATGCTCGTGGGACTCTCGATCACCTCGTCGATGAGCGCCGTAACGGCGACCTCGATGCTTGTGCCCTCTACACTCATGGCGATGATACTCTCGAAGTCCATCGAGAGCGAGGTGGCGTCTGCCATCGCCTCAGATGCCTCAAGATACTGCTGGTAGGGCGTTGGCTCATCTGTTGAAGGCGTCTCGACCTCCGGTGTGTCGCCGCCCGCGTTCGCGTTAGCGTCATCGCCCGAGCCTCCCGCCGGGGCGCTGCCACATGCCGCCAAAGCAAGGCAGAGCATAAACGCGAGCATACCACTTACAAACTTCTTCATCCGATTCTCCTGTTCTCCTTTGCGAGCACCATGCCCGCTCCCTGTTACAACAGGGATTATACCGTAACAGGCGCGATGCGCTACCTTGTACGACACCTGCGAGCCGTGCAGTGACAGCAGGGACCATTCCCACTCCCTTTTGCCGCCGCGTATGCTAGACTGTGCAGCATAAGCAGGTGGAAGCCTTTGTGGGGCGACACTTTGCTGTTTTTGGTTGTTGCCCCGGGGACTACTTACGTTGTCTCCGGGGCTTCTTCCTTAAATAGCGTAGCCTATCTCTTAGGTACCTCACTACCTCGATACCAAGTTGGCGATAACTTGGTATTTTTAATAGGTATCGCCAGTTCAAGAAATCATATGACTTGATAAATGCTATACTATTGATTCAGTTTGGCGATATCTATCAAAACTATCAAGTTATCGCCAATTCAAAGAGAGGTAGCAACATGAAGGTCATTGGCAGAAAAGCGGAATTGGCACGACTGAGGGCATGGACTGAGTCCGATCGCCCGGAGTTCATAATCCTGTACGGCAGACGCAGGGTTGGCAAGACCTTCCTCGTAAGGGAGTTCTTCGATTACGATTTTGCTTTTCAGGTATCCGGATTGGAGGACGGCTCTCTCTTGGCGCAGCTACAGAACTTCAACTTCGCGCTCGCCCGATACGGCCATCGCGACTTTGAACAGGCGAACACTTGGCTCGAATCGTTTGAACAGCTTATAGATATGTTGGAAGAAACACCACGTAAGGGCAGACTGGTTGTATTCTTCGATGAGATGCCTTGGATGGATACCCCCAATTCGGGATTCATGACTGCTCTTGAGCATTTTTGGAATGGCTGGGCATCGGCGCAATCACGCATCCTTATGATAGTCTGCGGGTCGGCCACGACTTGGATGACCAACAAGCTGCTGCGCAACCGAGGGGGGCTCCATAACAGGGTAACGGGCCAGATACCGCTCAAACCCTTCGACCTCAGGGAGTGCGAGGCCTACTTCAATGAGAACGGGCATAGTGTGAGCAGGTACCAGATGCTTGAAAGCTATATGGCCTTTGGCGGGGTACCCTATTACCTGAGCTTGATGGACAAGGCTTTGAGCCTGGAACAGAATATCGACATGCTCTGTTTCGCGGACAATGCGCTCCTTGCATCCGAGTACAACAGTCTCTATGCGTCCCTTTTCAAAAGCGCGAGCAGACATATCGAGGTGGTCGAGGCGCTGGCGGTGAAGTTGAAAGGCCTTGATAAAAGGGAGCTCGTCGCGTCAACAGGGTTGACTGATGGTGGCGGCCTAACGCGAATCCTTGAGGAGTTGGAGCTATGCGGGTTCATTCGCCGCTATCATTCCTTTGGGAAGAAATCGAGAGGGTCAATCTATCAGCTCACTGATGCCTTCACCCTCTTCTATGTACACTATATGCAGTCAGGGGCGAATAATGACGAGCATTTCTGGCTGCATTCGACAAAGAAGGGCTCGTATCATGCTTGGGCCGGGCTCGCGTTTGAACAGGTATGCCTTGCACACATCAGGCAGATCAAGCAGAAGTTGGGAATATCCGGCGTATTGACAAACTACTCGGCCTGGCAAAGCAAGGAATATGAGCCCGGTGCCCAGATTGACTTGGTGATAGATCGCGACGATAACACGGTGAACCTCTGCGAAATGAAGTTCTCGAACGCCGAATATGCTATCACCAGCGCGTATGAAAAGGAGTTACGCAATAAGCGTGCCGCTTTTGAGTACGAGACAAAAACCAAAAAAGCGACCCATCTGACAATGGTGACAACCTATGGCCTCAAGCGCAATGCCCAGCGGGGAATCATACAGTCAGAGGTCACCATGAGTGACCTGTTCGCTTAACAGATGTCAGGGGGCAGTCGCTGTGACGCCCTTTACGGGAGGTTTGTGGATACATGCCAACCGCTTGCCCCGCCGCGGTACCTGCCGGCGGCTCACGCAAAGGCGAAGCACAGCGCGTCGAGGAGCGCTATTGCGCAATGCTGCTCCTGGCGTGTGGAGAAGGCCGGGGCCTCCTCGGGCTCAAGCTCGATCTCGACCACGATACACGGCTGGCTCTGCCCTCGTGCCTGTCCAGTGCGGCAGGTCTCGACGGCCGTGCGCATACGGGCATTGATGGTCGCGTCGCCGTCAAACTGCACGAGCGGGATGGCATCGCGGGGGGGCACAGGAAAACAGGAGAGCCGCATGACAAACTGTGCGGGTGCGGGCGGCTGCGCGGATGTGGCGTCAACCGCCTTCCCAGGTGCGACCCCAGCCAACCGCGCGGCCTCGTCCAACGGCGCAACCTCAACCGCCTTCCCACACACAGGCGTAGGAGCGCTCGTGACCAGTGCGTTGGGAGTGGTA
>JAITNB010000015.1 GCA_031290695.1 Coriobacteriales bacterium
AAAAGGTGTTCATGAATAATAGCGATCTGTTTGCAATCCTGTTTGTAGGATTCTTTGCCCTGATCTATCTTCTTATCATTGTTGCGCTCTATGTAGTCAACTCGTATTTCATGATGCGGCTTTTCAAGAAAGCGCATGTTGAAGCCTGGAAGGCGTGGGTTCCTGTTGTCAATATATGGAAATTCCTGGAATTAGGTGGATACCAGGGGGCGCTATCACTTCTGATTATTGGTGCCCTTATCCCTCTGCTGGGTCTTGTGGCGACCGTCATACTTGTTGTTTTTGAATGCATGGCGGCGTATCAGATTGGGTTGAAGTTGAGAAAAGAGAGTGTCTGGGTTGTCCTCTATGTTTTTGCGAGTACTATTTGGTTGGGCATAGTTGGTCTTGACAGGTCTGTCTGGGATGACAGTCTGGGAAAACCAGCTCTGGGTATCGAAAAACCTCCCACCAGTGGATACTACACTCAATATCCAGGCACCAACTATCCAGCCTGATCAAAGGGAGGGATGACAGGGGGAGATGACAGGGGGACGTTTCCCTTGTCAACTTTCCTGTCGTTGCTCACAGCAACAGCCTCGTGTTTCTCCGTTGTCGGACAAGCCGGATACGCCGGATTGACGGCGTCAATGCCCCATACGTTCCCCGCTGCGGTCAGTACGGTCGTTGCGGTCAATGCGGTCAATGCGGTCGATGAGTTCCTGTTGGGAATTGATTGAGAGTTTGCGATAGATGCGTGAGATGTGGGTCTTGGCCGTATGGGTTGAGATAAAGAGCGTCCGGCTCACGTGTTCGGCGTTGCGTCCTTTGGCGAGCAGGTAGAACACCTCGACTTCGCGGGGCGAAAGGTGGCGCTCGTCGCAGATAGCCCTGCAACGGCGTTGCCAGGAGCCGTGAACGTTTTCCGGTGCGTCATGCACCGACACCTCGAATACGGTCTCGACTGCCTCGTTGGTGGTGTAGGGTACGAAGGCGGGAATCAAGACGAGCGCCAGTAACAGGAGCAGCGCCATGATGGAGAGCATCGTCGCCGTGAACATTCCGGTAGCGGTCAGCCCGCACATCACCCCCCAACCCAATGCCATGCCGCCCACGGGGGCGATGAGGCCCTGCCCGTAATGGTACAGGGTCAGCACCCTATGGCGGTATGACAGCGCCAGCAGCACGGTCCAATGAGCGATAAAGTAGGCAGCAGTGATCGCGGTCATGATGGCGACAAGGACAAACCTCGTCATCAAAGGCAGTTCCACGGCGATGCCGTCCAAGGCAAAACAGACAAGGCAGCAGCCGAGCAACGCAAAAGCCCAACGCTCGACGCTTGACTGGTGAGGCACCCGCTTGAGCACAAGCAGCAGCAACGCCACAACCAGTGCTGCCCCAAAGACCGACGAGAACACGATTGCAGTGATGGCAGAAGCAGAGCTGGAGAGCAGGAGCGGCCCGAGTGCGATTGCCCACGTGAAGCCCATGAAGGCCGGCGGTATGAGGTTGCGCGACAGCAGGGAGAGCCGCGCGCGCGAGGTCTTCGCATCGATGAACTCCGGCTCAATGAGCTGTTGTGTGCAGAACAGCAGCAGTAGTACGCTCGCAATGAAGAAGGCAAGAGGTGCGAAGGCGTCGACGATGCCAGGTGTGAAGATGGTGAAACTGGCGAGCACGGTAGCGGCGAGCACAGACCAGGTGGTGCTCAGGGCAACGGTATGGCCGTTGGGCTGTCCTGCATCAAGGACCGTGAGGATTGAGCCCCAAGCTGGCAACACAAGCCCCGCCGCCGCTCCAAAGAAAAGCCAGGAACCCACGGTAAACCACAAGGGCAGTGACCCAAACCCTGCCGAGAAAATGCCGCAAACCGCCAAAAAGACGGCCATAACCGCAGCTGTGACAGCAAGGCGCCCTCCAAAGCGCAGGGTATCTGTCTGATTGACCAAATGGGTGAAGGAGAGCAGCTGCACGCCAACGAAGGCGAGCGTAAACAGGAGTATAAACAGCACGCGAGTGAGCGGGTCGCCGTCTCCAAACAAGAAAACCTGCTTGAACAGCGTGCTGATGATACTTGCCCAGAATGTCGTGAATCCCACACTGGCAAGCAGCGAGGTCAGGTCGAGGCTCACGTTTCTATCGGGCATTGCACCGTCTGTCATACTCCGAGCCATACAGGTTTCCCCCTTGGGTATCCCAAAAAGACGACACGTGAAAAAGAGAATCAGCAACAAGGCTTACAGCATTCTCCAAAACGCTCTTTACAGTATGCCATATCACAAGATACCTGGGCATAAGATTTCGAAGGGAGTTGGCTATGACACAGGCGACGCAAACAACGCAAACAGCAGCAGCTCGGCCAGAAGCAGGTGACACGAAGCGATTCACAACATGCTCAACGGCAGGACCCCTGTTTGTGCATGTGAAGGACGACCGCATCATCCGTATCGAGCCCTTACAGTTCGATCCCAGCGAGGTGGTCTCCTGGCAGGTTGACGTAAACGGCAAGACCTATCGGCCACCGCTTATTGCGCCGGTGTTGCCCTGGGGCATCACCTCAAAGAAGATGGCGTATTCGGAGAATCGCGTGCTTTATCCCCAAAAGCGGGTGGACTGGGACCCAAGCGGGGAGCGTAACACGCAGAACCGCGGTATCAGCGGTTATGAGCGCATCAGCTGGGACGAGGTCTTTGACATCCTGGTAAAAGAATACAACCGCATCCTCGATGAGTACGGCCCTTCTGCCCTCTGCTACAGCCACAGCGCTCACCCAGAGTGGGGCTCTCTGCACTACTTGTTCAGCGACCAGTTTCGCTTTAGGGACATGATTGGCGGCACCTACCTCGAGTTCACACCTAACTCCTGGGAGGGTTGGGCCAGCGGCGGCCCCTTTCTCTGGGGCAACTGGATGGGCCACGGCCTGCCTGCCGCTCAGGACACCTTGCAGGACATCAGTGAGGAGAGCGAGCTCATCCTCATCTGGGGCAACGACCCCATGCTCCACAACGTCTATAACGGCATCGACACGGCACGGCTCTGGCAGTGGTGGCACGACCTTGGCAAGGAGATCATCCTCATCGACCCGCTGTTCAACGAGACCGGCCTGGCAGCGGCCGATGTCTGGATACCCCTCTACCCCGGTACCGACAACGCGCTCGCGGCCGCTATCGCCTATGTTTGGATCGAGGAGGGCACCTACGACAAAGAGTACCTTGACACCCATTGCATAGGCTTTGATGACGAGCATATGCCTAACGGCACCTATAACGAGCAGTATCTCGAGGCCCATCCCGCTTGGCGCGAGGCACTCCCAACCAGCGCCCGCCCGGGCTTATCCTTTAAGAGTTATATCACAGGAGAAGGGCCTGACGGCATCGCGAAGACACCTGAGTGGGCAGCTGGCATCTGCGGTATCGAATCCCGCAAGATCCGCGCCCTGGCACAGGGCTGGGCGGCGCGGCCAACGTCATTTTGGGTCATGGAGGGCGGTGCGTGCCGACGCACCTTTGGCCACGAGTTTGCACGCATGATGGGTACCCTTGCCATGATGCAGGGCCTTGGCAAGCCGGGGAGCAATATCATCGGCACGGGGCTCTCGCTCAGTGGGCCCTATGACGGGTTCAGGCAGATTGGGCCAACAGGGTATGCAGACGGCGGCATGAACGTGGTGCTCGACCATTATTACCCCAACCCGATCCCGGCCAAGATAACCTTCACGAAGTTCATGGACTGCATGTACAACGCACCGCAGAGCTGGCGTGGCGGGCACATTGACAACTTTGGGCCCGAGATGTTCTTCGACGAGGTGCGCTACCCCATGCAGGGCTGCAACGAAATCAAACTGCTGTGGCAACGCGGCTCGACCCTTACCAACCCGCCCGACCTCAAGCGTCAGAAGATGGGCTATAGCGCGCCGGGGCTTGAGACGCTCATCATCGCCGCACCGTGGTTTGACCGCGACTGCCGCTATGCCGACCTCGTGCTGCCGGTGACCACGATCTTCGAACGCCAGGACATAACCGAGCCAGGCAGCGTGGGCCAATACGTGCCGCCTTCCTATAGCTCGCTGCGCAGTGCGGTGTACAACCAGCTTGCAATTGAGCCGCTGGGCGAGAGCAAGACAGACCTCGACATCTTCGCACAGCTGGCCGAGCACCTGGGCCGCGGCGAGGACTATATGGAGGGCAACACCGAGGAGACGCTGCTGCAAAAGATGTTCGCGCGCACCAACATCCCTCTGACCTATGACGAGTTCAAGGAGAAGGGCTACTACGTCTGGCCGCATCTGAGCGATTATCAGCCCAGCAAGCAGTTCTCCTTCTTCTACCACAATCCCGTGGGGGTTCCGGCACCCGGCCCGCTTGGCACCAACGTCATGGAGACCCCAACCGGCAAGGTGGAGATATACTCGACGCTTATTCATGCTTTCTATGGCGACAGCAACCCAGAGATACCCTGCGTGCCTCACTATATCCCCGAGGTCGAGGGCCGCTACGACGCCAAGCGCGAGGAATACCCCCTGCAAATGCTCATGGCACACCCAAAGTTCCGCTTCCACGGCAAGTACGACAAGATCGAGTGGCTTGCGGAGAACTACAAGGTCACCGGGCCTGACGGCTACCCCTATGAGCCCATCATGCTCAACCCCGTCGATGCTGCTGCGCGCGGGCTGGTAGGCGGCGACATCGCGCGCTGCTTCAACGACCGCGGGCAGGTGTTGGCCGGCGTAGTGGTGTCAGACCGCATCATCGCCGGCGTTGCCTGGCTCACCTACGGCGCATGGAACGACCCCATGACCTCAGATGCGGACGCGCTTGACCGCTCGGGCGATGGCAACCTGCTCTCAAATCCGTTCCCGCAGTCGGTACACCACGTGGGCGGCGCGTTTAACTCAGTGCTCTTTGATGTGGAGAAGGCCGACCTCTCCGCTTTGGCCGAGCAGTACCCCGATGGCTTTGCCGGCAAGTGGAGCTCGTGGAAGAAGGAGGTTCAATAATGAAGACGATCCTGGTCGACCCGCAGCGCTGCATCCAGTGCTGCAACTGTCAAAATGCCTGTAAGGACGAGCACTGCGACAACGACTGGAGCCCTGTTACGGCTCCGCAGGGCCCGGGGCAGTTCTGGATCCAGGTGCGGGAGCGCCAGTCTGGCACCGGTAGCCGTATGCGCCTGGAGCGCGTGCCTGTGCTCTGCCAGCACTGCGCCTCGCCGGGCTGCGTCACGGCGTGTCCCGTGGGTGCCATTGTCGCGCGCGCAGACGGTATCGTGCTCATCGACCCTGCTGCCTGCACCGGCTGCGGCGCGTGTCGCACGGCCTGCCCCTACGGTGCAATCTACAACAATCAGGAGACAGGAACCGCGCAAAAATGCACGATGTGCGCACACCTGCTCGATGCCGGATGGGAACGGCCCCGCTGCGTGACGGCCTGCCCCGTTGACGCCCTCGTCTATGTGGACGAAGAGGAGCTGAGCGAAGACCAGCTGTACGCACCCCTTGAGCGCCTGTTGCCAGAGGCCGGCACGGCGCCTCGCGTGGCCTACTTCAGCCTGCCCAAGCCCTTTGTCGCTGGTGCGGTCTACTCGCCAAACGAGGATCTCTGCCTCGCCAACGTCAAGGTCAAGCTCGCGGGTACCGCCAACGGCAGGGCCTATGAGACAAAGACCAACTTCCTCGGTGAGTTTCGCGTACCCAATGTCGCCCCCGGTATCTATGGCCTGTATTTGGATAAGGACGGATATACACCCAAGCGCATCCTGCGCCTTGATGTTCGCGACGGCCTCAACGTCGAGGAAGTTCGCCTGTATCCCGTACGATAACACACGCAAGAGAGAGAGGATGTACCATGTGCTTTAGGCCACCAACTGTTGATCTCGCCCCCTCGGTGTGTCCGAGCTGCGGCACCGAGGTGTTGCTTGGCGCGCGCAAATGCAAGGCGTGCGGCGCAGAACTCGAGCTCAAGATCGATGCCGCCTCGACCCCCCAGGCCCACGGTGCCCCCGGCGCAGCCCCCGCCCCTGGCGCGCCAAAGATGCCCAGCGCCCCCAGTATGCCAAAAATGCCCAGCACCCCCGGGCCACCAAAGACGCCGCCAACAACAAGCGCACCTCGATAAGAAAGTTGACAGAAGTTGACAGGGGGGACGTTTCCCTTGTCAACTTTCAACTGATCAAGACGATGTCGCCGCTATCCTCGCTGGTCGATAGGCACGTAGGTACGTGCTTTGCAGGCTGACTTGTAGGCGGGGCGGATGATTCGGTTTCCGGAGATGACCTCCTCAAAGCGGTGTGCGGCCCAACCACCCATGCGTGCACAGGCGAACAGGGGCGTGATGAGTGCTTCGGGGATGCCGAGCATCGAGTAGACGAAGCCGGAATACATATCCACATTGGCGCACATCAGCTTGCCGGGGCCCTTTACTTCGGCGATAACCGCAGGTGCCAGGCGCTCGATACTCTTGAGCAGGTTGAGCTCTGCCTCGTGCTCTGTACCTGCGGCAAGCTGGGTCGCGAAGTCGCGGCAGATAATGGCGCGAGGGTCTGAGAGCGTATAGACAGCGTGCCCCATGCCATAGATGAGCCCGCTCTTGTCAAAGGCCTCTTTCTTGAGGATACGGGCAAGATGGGCGGCGACCTCATCGTCATTCTCCCAGTTTGCGACCTTGCTCTTGAGGTCAGACTGCATGGCGAGCACCTTGGCGTTTGCGCCGCCGTGGCGGTTCCCTTTGAGGGAGCCGATTGCTGCGGCATAGGTTGAGTAGGGGTCGGTGTCGGCAGAGGTGAGCACACGTGCGGTGAAGGTCGAGTTGTTGCCGCCGCCATGCTCGGTGTGCAGGCTGAGCAGGATGTCGAGCATATGCGCTTCTTCGGGCTTGAAGCCGCGATCGAGGCGCAGCATCGACAGGATTGTCTCTGCGGTGGACTGCCCGGGAACGAAGCGATGCATGATCATGGACTCGTTGTAAAAGGCGACCCGCTGCGCAAAATAGGCAAGTACGCTAATGCGTGGGAGGCGGGAGAGCAGGGAGACGGCTGTTTTTATCTCGTGTTCGGGCGAGCGGTCCTCGGCCTGATTGTCGTTTGCGTAGAGCAGGAGCACCGCACGGGCGAGGCAGTTCATGATGTCGGGTGTTGGAGGGTTCATGATAAAGTGGGCGGTGAAGCCGTCAGGCAGCTCGCGCTGGGAATCGATGGCGACGATGAACTGATCAAGTTCGCCTTGCGTGGGGAGCTCGCCGTTGAGCAGAAGGCAGCAAACCTGCTCAAAACAGAAGCGATTGGTACTGCCCGTGCCAACCAGGAGGTCCTCGATGTCGTAGCCTCGCAAAGTAAGGCGTCCCGCATCCGGCACCTTCTCGCAGTCTGAGACCACGTAGCCGTGTACATTGCTGATAGCGGTTACTCCGGCAACGACCCCGGTTCCGTCGTCATTACGCAACCCGCGCTTCACCTGGTACTGCTTGTACAGCTCGGGATCCACAGAATTGATCTCATGGAATCTGTCATAGAGCGATAGACTTCTGATAGCGGGCATGATAGGCTCCTTACCTAGAAAATTGTATAATCAGGATACTGTATAACGAGCCTGATGGGAAAGAGATTGTCCGAAGTGGAAGAAACAAACGAGTTCAGTGACCCCAATGAGCGTGGCGCGCCTGACAGCTCCGGCGCGC
>JAITNB010000025.1 GCA_031290695.1 Coriobacteriales bacterium
CCATAGAGAAAATAGAACAGCGCTATCGTCACTGCGAGGATGACCACGACAATGGGGCCGTCAACCATGATGAAGTCGAGGAACGAGAAGCCCGCCGCGCTGCCTATCATGATGTTGGGCGGGTCGCCTATGAGCGTGGCGGTGCCGCCGATGTTCGACGCGATGATCTGCGTGATGAAGAACGGCACGGGGTCGAGGCGCAATTCTCGGCAGATCATGAAGGTCATGGGGCCGATGAGCAGCACGGTGGTCACGTTGTCGAGGAAGGCCGAGAGCACCGCCGTGATGATAACCAGCGCCACCATGATGTACCAGGGGTTGCCCTTGACCAGCTTCGCCGCCTTGATGGCGATGTACTCAAAGAGCCCCGAGCGCTTGGCCACCGAGACAAAGAGCATCATCCCCACCAGCACGCCCAGCGTATTGAAGTCCACATGCTCCAGGCTCGCCTCAAACGGCACAATGCCAGAGGCCAGCACACACACGGCTCCCAACAGCGCCGCCAGGGTGCGGTGTACCTTCTCCGAGACAATAAGCACCATAACACCCACGAAGATCACAATGGATGCGATTTGTATAACGGTCATCTTGTGATAATTCCTTTAATAATCAGGGATAAAAGCATCCATCTATTCTACCACCATTCATTGTCATCCTGAGATGTCTCAAAACCGTGTTTGGGCCGTGCCGGGGTAAGCCCTATTTGTTTGCCTCCTCGCGACGGGCCTGATACTCGGCCACAAGTTTTTTGGAGACGTCACCGGGAACTTCCTCATAGCCCTCAAGTGCGATGGTGTAACTGCCTACGCCACGGGTCATGGAGCGCAGGTCGCGTGCATACGTGACGACCTCCTTGTAGGGTACGCGCGCTTTGACCACGGTGCGGCCGTTGTCGTCGGTTGTCATGCCGGCCACGCGGCCGCGGCGGGTTGAGAAGTCGCCCATGATGGTGCCGGCATACTCCTCGGTCACGGTGACCTCCAAATTAGCCATTGGCTCTAGCAAATAAGGGTCCGCCTTCTCGCAGCAGGCGCGAAACGCCAGGCGGCCTGCCTGTCTAAAGGCCATCTCGTTGGAGTCTACCGGGTGGTAGGAGCCGTCATAGACGGCGGCCTTGACATCGACAAAGGGGTCGTCGGTGAGGAATCCCTCGACCATCGCGTCCTTGATGCCCTTATCAACTGCGGGGATAAGCCCACGGGGAATCTTGCCGCCCACCACCTCGTCAAGGTACTCGTAGCCGCCGCCGGGGTTGGGGTCAAGGCGCACCCAGCAGTCGCCAAACTGCCCGGCACCGCCGGTCTGCTTCTTGTGGCGCCCCTGCGCCTGGGCGGTCTTGCGGATGGTCTCGCGGTACGGGACCTTGACCTCAAGCAGCTTGGCCTCGACGCCGTTGCGTTCCCTCATGCGTGAGAGTATGAGGTCAACGGCACCCTCGCCCAGCGTGGTGAGGATGGTCTGATGGGTCTGCTCCTCGCGGTGCAGCGTGACGCAAGGGTCGATCTCGGCATATTTTGCCAGGAAGTCGCCCAGCTTGTCCTCGTCCTTCTTGTTGGCGGCCTCGATGGCCACCGGGTACAACGGCTTGGGAAAGGGCAGCGGCGCGATGGCAATCTTGCCCGAGACGCTCAACGTGTCGCCGGTATGGGCATCGGTGAGCTTGGGGATGACGACGATGTCGCCCGCCTTGGCGCTCTTGACATCCTCGGTCTCCTTGCCGGTCATCACGTAGATGTGTGCCAGGCGGTCCTTCTTGCCGGTGGTCGCGTTGATAAGCTCCAGGCCCGGCTCAAGGGTGCCACTGAGGACCTTCACAAGGCTCAGACGTCCCACAAAGGCATCCGACATGGTCTTGAACACGAGGCAGGCCGCCTCGCCCTTCTCGTCGATATGCAGCTCGCCGCCGTCGACAGTGGGGATGGCGCCATGCGCGTCAGGCGCGGGGAAGTACGTCACGATGTCGTCCAGCAGCCCCTCGATACCCTGCTCGACGAGGGTGCTCCCCACAAAGACGGGGATGAATATCTCCTGTGCGATGGCCGCATCGAGCAGGCTCTCAAGCTCCTCCTGCGTCAACTGCTCCTCGCCGTCGAGGTACTTCATCATGAGGTCGTCATCGGCTTCGGCAACCAGGTCGCAGAGCTTGTCACGGGCGGCCTGGGCAGCTGCGGCGTACTCGGCCGGGATGTCGGTGACCTGCTCCGTGCTCCCCTCGTGATAGCGCGCCTGCATACGGATGACGTCGATGACGCCCTTGAAGTCCTTGTCCACACCAATGGGGATGGTCACGACGCCCACACGCTGGCCAAACTGCTTGACGAGGGTGCTGATGGCCGCGTCGAAGTCGGCGTGCTCACGGTCGATGTGGTTGATAAAGATGGCGCGGCACAGGTGCTCGCGGTCGGCCTCCAGCCAGAGCTTGGTGGTGTTGATCTGCGGCCCGGCAACGGCATCCACAACAAAGAGCGCCATCTCGGCGGCCTCCATCGCGGCGATGGTGTCACCGGCAAAGTCGTCGGAGCCCGAGGTGTCGAGCACGTTTATCTTGAACCCCTTGTGGGGAATGGGCGCGATGGTGGCCGAGATGGTGAACTGACGCTTGATCTCCTCGGGGTCGTAGTCGAGGTTCGACTTGCCGTCGTGCGTGGTGCCAAGCCGCGTAGTCTTCCCCGAAAGATGGAGCATAGCCTCGGCCAGCGAGGTCTTGCCTGCCCCATCCTGGCCCACAAGGACGATGTTACGGACCTTCTCAGTGCTTGGAGCTGCCAACTCAACCGCCTCCTAACTGGTAAAAACCCTCATCGTGTGAGGGTCGTATATGCCCTCAAAAGTTATGCAGACTACTATAACAAAAAACCGGCCCTTCTACTTCGAGACCGGCCGGTTCACACACAGTTTCGTGCCATGCGGATACAATCGCGCCACTCCAACTCCCCAGGGACGCACTTCCGTCGCCCGGGCTCCCGGCAGGCCTCACACGCTGGCGAGCTGCTGGCAGAGCGCGTAGACCTGCCCGTATTCCTCCTGAAACGCGCGTATGGCCTCATTGAGCGCCTCGAACTCCTCATCGGGCAGGGCATATTCTTCCAGGGGGTCGTCTCGCGTAAGCGTCCCTTTCCTGAGGGC
>JAITNB010000026.1 GCA_031290695.1 Coriobacteriales bacterium
AACATCATCTGCTTACATAGATTTAATATTCCCGAAAACCCCCGTTACAAAACGTCCCGTACCCTTGTTGTTGAACGCAAGAGTGCATTTGACAAACGCGGACGCTGCTCGTGGGCGGGCAGGAAAGGGAGAACGAGATGAGACAGATAGCGATCTATGGCAAAGGCGGTATTGGCAAATCGACCACCACCCAAAACCTCACGGCCGGCCTGGGCGAGATGGGAAAGAAGATCATGGTTGTGGGGTGTGACCCCAAGGCCGACTCGACACGCCTGTTGCTCGCGGGGCTGGCGCAGAGGACCGTTTTGGACACGCTGCGCGAGGAGGGGGACGAGGTCGAGCTTGACGCCATCCTTAAAATGGGCTTCGCCGACATCAAGTGCGTCGAGAGCGGCGGCCCAGAGCCAGGCGTGGGCTGCGCGGGGCGCGGCATCATCACGTCGATCAACATGCTTGAGCAGATGGGCGCCTACACCAGCGACCTCGACTTCGTGTTCTACGACGTGTTGGGCGACGTTGTCTGCGGCGGGTTTGCCATGCCCATCCGCGAGGGCAAGGCGCAGGAGATCTACGTTGTGGCCTCCGGCGAGCTCATGGCGCTCTATGCCGCAAACAACATCTGTAAGGGCGTGCAAAAGTACGCCAACACCGGCGGTGTGCGCCTGGGCGGCGTAATATGTAACTCCCGTAAGGTCGATGGCGAGCGCGAGCTGCTCGAGGCCTTTGCCGCCGAGCTGGGCAGCCAGCTCATCTACTTTGTCCCCCGCGACAACATCGTGCAGCACGCCGAGATAAACAAGAAGACCGTCATCGACTACGACCCCGAGTGCGGTCAGGCCAACGAGTACCGCGGCCTTGCCAACGCAGTGCTTGACAACGACCTGTTTGTCATCCCCAAGCCTATGGTGCAGGACCGCCTTGAGGACCTCATGATGGAGCACGGGTTCCTTGGGCTGTAAAGAAGCTCGTTTTTATCCGCAGGTACGCAGGTAGTAAAGAGAGGACGACATCATGATTCTTATTCGTGCGATTGTACGGCCTGAGAAGGTCGGGTCTGTTTTGAGTGAGTTGCTTGACGCGGGGTTTCCCGCTATCACCAAGCTGGACGTCTATGGACGCGGCAAGCAGCGCGGCGTGAAGGTGGGCGAGATTGTCTATGACGAGATTCCCAAGGAGATGCTGCTGCTCGTGTGCAACGACATCGACAAGGACGACGCGGTGCGCGTGATACTCGAGGCGGCGCGCACCGGCGTGGAGGGCAACTTTGGCGACGGGCGTGTGTTTATCAGCCCCGTTGAGGATGCGTATACCATCTCGACCGGCATCCAGGGCCTATAGGGGGTTGTTATGAAGGAGATACTGGCGATAGTGAGAGGGCAGAAGGTCAACGCGACCAAGGATGCCCTGGCCGATGCGGGGTTTCCCGCCTTCTACGCGAGCAAGGTGTTGGGGCGTGGCAAGAAGCATATCGGCGAGTTGCAGGCTGCCGGCCTGCTCACTGGCGAGGAGTTGCCGCGCGATGTGGTGGGAGAGTCGGTCACCGAGGTGATACGGCTGGTATCCAAACGTATGGTCACCATCATCGTCGATGACGCGGATGCGAAGAAGGCCATCGACGTGGTTATCGCAGCCAACCAGACGGGCCAGCCCGGCGACGGCAAGATATTCGTGCTGCCCATTGACGAATCCTACCGCGTGCGCGACCGCGTGCGCGTCGAGACTGCGGTATAGACCAACAAATGAGATGAGGTGACCAACATGCCCACTGTGCAAGCTCCCTACGCGGCGCAGGCGACACAGGCTCCCCAGGAGAAGGTGCTCGACAAATACGCGGCGCGTGTACACAAGAAACGTAAGACCCACATCATGACCGTGGACCACCTGGTCGAGGCTCCGCAGGAGATCGAGGCCAATGTGCGCACCATCCCCGGCCTGCTCAACCATCGCGGCTGCTGCTATGCCGGGTGCAAAGGCGTCGTTGTGGGCCCCATCAAAGACGCGCTCACCATCGTCCACGGGCCCATTGGCTGCTCGTTTTACACCTGGGGTACCCGCCGCCACCGCGCCAAGGCCAAGGAGGGCGAGCAGAACTTCGTGCCCTACTGCTTTAGTACCGACATGCAGGAAGGCGACATCGTCTTTGGCGGCGAGAAGAAGCTGCGCAAGGCCATCGAAGAGGCCATGGCAATCTTCAAGCCCTCGACGATATTCATCTGCTCCACCTGTCCGGTGGGGCTCATTGGCGACGACATATCTGCCGTGGCAGCCGAGGCTGAGGAGAAGTACGGCATCACCTGCACGAGCTTCTCCTGCGAGGGCTACAAAGGCGTGAGCCAGAGCGCCGGCCACCACATCGCCAACAACCAGCTTATCAAGAGCGTTATAGGCACCGGTGACCGGGCACCACAGACCCAGTACTCCATCAACATACTCGGCGAGTACAACATTGGCGGCGACGGCTGGGAGATCGCGCGCGCGCTTAAGCGCATCGGCTACGAGATTGTGAGCGTGTTTACCGGCGACGGCAGCATCGACGAGATCAAGAACGCGCACCTGGCCGAGCTCAACATCGTGCAATGCCACCGCTCCATCAACTACATCGCCGAGATGATGAGCGCCCAATACGGCACCCCGTGGATCAAGGTCAACTTCATCGGCGTGACCGCGACCTCTAAATCGCTCCGTGATATGGCAAAATACTTTGCCGAGAAGTACGGCGACGACACGATTGTCAACCGCACCGAGGAAGTCATCGCCGACGAGGTGGCCGAGATTCAGGAGGACCTGGACTACTACAAGGGCCGCCTTGAGGGCAAGAAGGCCTTCCTCTACGTGGGCGGCTCGCGCGCGCACCACTACCAGAAGCTCCTGCGCGATTATGGCATGGCAACCGTGCTGGCCGGCTACGAGTTTGCCCACCGTGACGACTACGAGGGCCGCGAGGTACTGCCCACCATCAAGGTCGATGCCGACAGCAAGAACATCGAGAGCCTCACGTTGGGGCCGGTTGAAGGCAAGTACCGCCTGCACTTCTCCGCCGATACCTATGACAAGCTCAAGAGCGAGATCGACGACTTCGAGTATTACCAAGGCATGATCAAGGAGATGGAGAACGGCGCGGTGGTGGTTGACGACCTCAACCACTTTGAGACCGAGGAGTTTATGAAGCTGCTCAAGCCCGACGTGGTATTCAGCGGCATCAAGGACAAGTTTGTCGCGCAAAAGAGCGGTGTGTTGAGCCGCCAGCTGCATAGCTACGACTACAGCGGCCCGTACGCCGGCTTCAAGGGCGCCGTCAACTTTGGCCGCGACGTGAGCATGGGAATCTACACGCCCGCCTGGACCCTCGTGGTGCCCCCCTGGAAGCGCACCCCCGTCCTCAGCGGCACCATTGGAGGTGAGTGACTATGTTGGAGTTAACCCCCCGTACCGAGGTGAGCGAGCGCAAGGCGTTGCGCATCAACCCTGCCAAGACCTGCCAGCCTGTGGGTGCCCTCTACGCGGCGCTTGGCGTGCATGCCTGCATGCCCCACAGCCATGGGTCGCAGGGTTGCGTGAGCTTTCACCGCATGTTTCTCACGCGCCACTTCAAGGAGCCCACGATGGCCGCTACCAGCGCCTTTACCGAGGGCGCGAGCGTCTTTGGCGGCGGTGCAAATCTCAATTTGGCCGTGCGCAACATCTTTGACACCTACGACCCAGCCATCATCGCCATCCACACCACCTGCCTGAGCGAGACCATCGGCGACGACCTCAACGCCCTCACCCAGGCCATGGAAATACCCGAAGGCAAACGCGTGGTCTACTGCAACACCCCCAGCTACCAGGGCTCCCACATCACCGGCTTCTCGTCCATGGTCGCCGGTTTTATAAAACTCCTTGCAGAGAAAACCGGGTCTCCCACCGGCAAACTCGCCCTGTTCCCCGGCTTTGTGAATCCCGGCGACATGCGCGAGGTCAAGCGCCTGGCCGAGGCCTTTGGCATCAGCTACACGCTGCTGCCCGACACCTCGGGCGTACTCGATGCCCCCATGACCGGCACCTTTGAGCTCTACCCCAAGGGGGGGACGCTCGTCGAGGACATCGTCGCTTTGGGCGATGCCGCCGGCTCGATAGCATTAGGCGAGTTCGCAAGCTTTGCGGGTGCCAACATGCTGCGCCAGAAGCATGGCGTTAGCGAGACGGTGCTGGGGCTGCCCATTGGCATACGGGCCACCGATGCCTTTATCATGGCGCTACGCGAGTTTGCGCAAGCCGAAGTACCTGCGGCCATCGAGGAAGAGCGCGGCCAACTGGTCGACATCCTCATCGACGCGCACCCCTACCTCGACGGTCGCAGCTGCGCCGTCTACGGCGACCCCGACACCATCCTTGGCGTCACAAGCGCCGTACTCGAGATGGGTATGATCCCCACGTACGTCTTTACCACCAGCCCCTACCCCGAGATGACCAGGCAGGTCGTCGCGCTGTTTGAGGAATACGGGGTTGAGGACAAGTGCCTGGCCAAAGACTGTGCCGACCTTTTTGAATTGCACCAGCGCATCATCCAGGACTCGGTAGACGTCCTCATCGGCGGCACCTTTGGCAAACAGATCGCCCGTGCCGAGAACATCCCCCTGGTACGCGTAGGCTTCCCCATCATCGACCGCTACGTACACTCCTATATGCCCATCGTAGGCTACCGCGGCGGCATGCGCCTCGTAGAGCTCATAGCCAACGCCCTCATGGACGAGCAAGACAGGAATTGCCCCGAGGAGGAGTTCGAGATCGTTATGTAAGAACAGGAGCAGTCATGGCACAGAGCATACTCAAAGAGCGTGAGGCATCTATCACCACGGGGGGATGCCCCCATAAGGGCGACGGCAGTGGCATCGCGTGTGATACCGCGAGTGTGAGTGGGGCGGTAAGCCAGCGGGCCTGTGTGTTTTGCGGGGCGCGCGTGGTGCTCAACCCCATCACCGATGCCTTCCACATCATTCACGGCCCCATTGGCTGTGCATCCTACACCTGGGATATCCGCGGCAGCCTTACCAGCCACGGCGACCTTTACCGCAACAGCTACTCTACCGACCTGGGCGAGCTCGACGTAGTCTTTGGCGGCGAGAAGCGCCTGCGTCAGGCCATCGACCAGGCCGTGCGCGCAGAGCACCCCCAAGTCATCTTCGTCTACGCCACCTGCATCGTGGGCGTCATTGGCGACGACGTGGAGGCCGTGTGCCGCGAAGCGGAGAAGCTCTACGGCATACGCGTGATACCCGTGATGGCCCCGGGCTTCTCCGGAACAAAATCTCAGGGGTACAAGTTGGCCGGCGATGCCATCATGCGGCTTATCACGCCGCACTACCGGCGTGACCGCGCGCCCCTTGAGGCCGTGAACTTTTTGGGAGACTTCAACCTCGCGGGCGAGACGTGGATCGTACGCAACTACCTGGAGCGGCTGGGCATCAACATCGTCACCAGCATCACGGGCGACTCGTGCTATGAAAGCCTCATCGAGGCACCGCGCGCGCGTCTTAACATCGTGCAATGCGCCGGCTCGATGGTCGCTCTCGCGCGCCGCATGGAGGCCGAGTTTGAGATTCCCTTCCAACGCGTGAGCTTCTATGGTATCGAAGACACCTCCCAGTCGCTGCTTGACATCGCACAGCACTTTGGCCCCGAGGTGGTGGAGCGCACCCAGCAGTTCACCGCGGTCGAGCGCGCGCGCCTGGAGCCGCTTATCGCCGCCTACCGCGAGCGCCTGGCAGGCAAGAAGGCGGCCATCTATGTGGGCGGCGGCTTCAAGGCCATCAGCCTTATCAAGCAGTTTGACGAGCTGGGCATTAGCGTGGGCATGGTAGGCACCCAGACCGGCCAACCCGACGACTACGAGGCCATCCGCGCCATCGTCAAGCCCGGCACCGTGGTACTCGACGATGCCAACCCCGCAGAGTTGGAGAAGTTTATGCACGACCAGAGCGTCGACATCCTCGTAGGCGGCGTCAAAGAGCGCCCACTGGCCTACAAGATGGGCGTGGCCTTTTGCGACCACAACCACGAACGCAAACACCCCTTGGCGGGCTATGTGGGCGTAGAGAACTTCGCCAAAGAGGTCGCCGACTCGCTTTTGAGCCCCGTGTGGGGGTA
>JAITNB010000040.1 GCA_031290695.1 Coriobacteriales bacterium
TGACCTACGCGATTTATCGCCTGATGAGGAAATGCATGACAACTTTCGCAGGATGTTCCAGATGATGGGGCTTATCTACCAGAACCAGATTGAAATCAAGAACAAATTGGATGGCAAGACCGAAGCTACGCAAAGGGACACTTCGTTTGCGTAGCCCCATCATAGGAACAATAGGGGCAGCGCTGCTGTTACACAGAAACGAACACGAGGCTCTGGATGTTGCCGTCCTTGGCTTCGAGGATGAGGACTGAGGGGTCGCTGCCGGCACGGGGGCGGCAGGGCGAGCCGGGGCAGAGCATGAGCACCGCGCCCTTTTGCTCGTTGCGCGGGATATGGGTATGGCCATGCACACAGAGGTGCGGCAGAGGATCCCCCGGCCTCAAGTCACCGTAGCCCCGCAGCGCGCGGTCCACGTCTGCGGGGTCGTGCGCGATAAAGAAGCGGGTGCCGTCGAGCGTGACAGAAGCGCACTCATCCGCTGTGAGATAGCTGCCAAAGTAGTCGCAGTTGCCAAGCACAGCCGTCACTGGGGCAACCGCCTCGAGGCTATCAAGCAGGTGCTGGCCGCCGATGTCCCCGGCATGGATAATGTGCTCACAGCCCTCAAAGGCCTTGAGCACCAAAGGGGGAAGGCTCCCGTGTGTATCACTGATGATCCCTATGCGCATGATGACAGTATACCGGTTCCCTGTTAGAAGCCGCCTTTCTGTTTCTTGTGGGGACATATCCCGCGTGATGTTCGACTGTGTTGAAGCTTCTGGTACAATTTCCTGTAAGCATAGATGTGATGATTCGGTGCCATTTTGGCAACCGCTGTGTTTGCGCTCGCTGCGGTGGCCGCATACCCTTGGTAACCTTGGTACCTGAGCCATCGCCGTTGGTGTGGCATCGTATAGCATCCCAGACGAGGAGGATCCCCGTGGGCGTGATCTCTAGATTTGAAGGGGGCGTTGAAAACGCGGTTGACCGGGCGGCCGGAGCCGTGTTCAAGTCACCCATCGAGCCGGCGCAGATAGCCAAACGCGCCGAGAAGCAGATGAACAGGGAGAAACTCGTGGGCGCTGGGCGCCAGTTTGCGCCCACGTTGTACAACGTGCTGGTGAACCCTAATGACGACAAGCGCCTGTTTGGCTTCTACCCCACACTGGCCGCCGAGGTCGAGACCTATCTCATGACGCGGGGCAGCGACGCCGGCCTGGAGTTCGATGGGCGGCCCCTCGTGCGCTTCATCGTAGACGGGAAGCTCAAGAGCGGCAAGTTCGACGTGATCGCCGAGACCGTTGCGGCACCCATTATCAAACGGCTCCGTGAAGAGGAGATAGAGTACTACGGGCTCTCGTCCAAACCGGCACGCAACGCAGCATCTGGTGTGATGGCGGCCGGGGCGGCAGGCGGCGCGGCGGCGGCCGGGGCGGTTGTGGACGAAAGGCGCCTGAACTCGCGCGCAGACCCTGCTCCGGTGTCGGGGCGCAACTCGCTTGACCGGCTGCCTTCGCTTGACGGGCTGCCCTCCCTTGATAGAAGTGCGGGTACGGTGAAGCCGGCCAGCCTGATAAACGTGGGTACCGGCGCGGTGTTCGCGCTTGATGCCCGGCAGGTCACCGTGGGACGTGACCCCTCCAACCCCATCGTGGTCGTCGACGCCAACGCGTCCCGTATGCACGCGCAGTTCTCGCAGGACGCGACCGGCGTATGGAAGGTCACCGACCTGAACTCCACCAATGGCACCCTGCTCAACGACCGGGCGGTGAGCAAAGCGCTGCTGCGGGACGGCGACCTTGTCACCATTGGGGTGACGGTGCTCGAGTTCAGGGAACGGGGCATCGGTTGATAGACATCACGCTGCTGGCAGGTAGGCTCCTCCTCGTTGCGTTGCTGTTCCTGTTCCTGTTTGTGGTCATGCGTACGGGCATTGGGCTGGTGCGCGGGCAGAACAGGAAGGGCGAGCGTTGGACGGTCGCCGTTGAGAAGGGGCCACGCGAGCTGCGGGGCCTGAGGATATCCGTAAACGGGCCAGTGGTTGTGGGGCGCTCGCCCGGTGCCGACATCGTGGTGAGCGAGGGCTTTGTGTCGGGGCGCCATGCGCGCTTCTCACGGGTAGGCGATGACCTCATGCTTGAGGACCTGGGATCGACCAACGGCACCTTTGTCGAAGGGCAGCGCATCGGGGCCACGGTGCAGTTGGAGGCCGGCGACCTCGTGGGCATAGGCGACGTGGCCCTGAGGGTCGGCCGCTCATGAGCGCTGCGGTAAAGGTGGGCTCACGCACCGATGTGGGATGCGTGCGCGACCATAATGAGGACGCGCTGCTCGTACAGGCCCCGTTGTTCGCCGTTGCCGACGGCATGGGGGGCCACGAGGCCGGCGAGGTTGCCAGCGCGCTGGCGATAGAGGCACTTGCGGAGCGAGCGCCGCGCCGTATTGACCCTATTGCGCTCACTGAGGCGATCGCAGCTGCCAATGCCGCGATACTGCGGGGGGCTCGGGACGGAACGGGCAAGGACGGCATGGGCACAACGCTCACGGTGGCCGTCCTTGAGGGAAGCCGCCTGCTCATCGCCCAGGTGGGCGACTCGCGTGCCTACCTGCTGCATGAGGGCAAGCTCCAGCAGGTCACGCGTGACCACTCGCTTGTTGAGGAGCTCGTCTCCACCGGCAAGATAACGCCGGCCGAGGCCGCGGTGCATCCCAACCGCTCGGTCATCACCCGTGCGCTGGGAGGCGAGGTCGCCACCCATCCCGACCTCTATGAGCTCGAGGTCGCAAACGGCGACCGGCTGCTGCTGTGCTCCGACGGCTTGAGCGGCCTCATTGACACCATGGCCATACGGCACATACTCAACGAGGCGCGCGACCCACAAAAGGCGGCCGATGCCCTCATCGATGCCGCACGCGAGGCCGGCGGCTACGACAACATCTCCACCATCGTGGTAAACGTGGTGAACGTGGCCTCCCCGCATGGCAGCAGGCGCACGCGGCGCTCGTTTTTGGGTATCCTCACCGTCATCCTCATATTCGTTGCGCTGGTGGGGGCGGCGTTGGGCGGGCTGTACCTCTATGCCTGGAACTCGGCCTTCCTCCTCGCCGACGACTACGGGTACGTGAACGTCTATCGGGGCATCCATGGCAACGGCGCCTTTGGAATCGACTACGAGTGGTTTGAGTACAACACCACCGTCAAGGTTGACGACCTGCCCGCCGTCACCGCGCAGCGGCTTACCGAGGGCATCCCGGTCGACTCGCTCGACGCAGCAAGCGACCTTGTTGACGAGTATCTGCGTCAGATTGGCGAGAAGCGCACGCCATGACCCGTCGAACAACAGAGCTGCTGTTATTGGTGGCGGCCTCACCCGTCATAATACTGCTATTTGTTTTGGATATTTTGAACACCGGCACCTCCGTGGACTCCGGGACCCTCGCCGTGCCGCTCGGCCTGTTCGCGGCCTTCCTTGCCGCGCACCTCGC
>JAITNB010000043.1 GCA_031290695.1 Coriobacteriales bacterium
TGAGACGGGATAGACGCACGAGGCGACGACGCTGCTCCGGTCACGGTCTGCGACCTCGACAACACACACACGGCAGCAGCCCTGCTCGGGCAGTCCCTCGTGTGCGCACAACGTGGGGACAAAGATGCCATTGCGCCGCGCGATGTTGACCAGGTACTCGCCTTGCTCGCACACGCAGGCCTTACCGTCGATGGTTATGTTCATGCCGGCACCCTCTTCCTGGTCATCACGGCATCGAACCTGCAGGCCTCGCGGCAGCTGCCACAGGCGATGCAGCCGGTGGGGGCTATGGCGTACGGCTCGTCCTTGCTCCCGTCGATGATGCCCACGGGACACGCCTTTTTGCACACGCCGCAGCGCTTGCACGCCTCAGCGTCGATGGAAAACGCCGTGAGCGCCGGGCACACCCCGGCCGTGCAGGTCTTGTCCACAATATGTGCTTCGTATTCGTCGCGAAAGAACCGCAGCGTCGTAAGCACCGGGTTGGGTGCCGAGGTTCCCAGCGCGCACAACGCACTGCCTTGCATCATCTCGCCTATGCTTTGGAGAAGTTCGAGGTCGCCTTCCTGCCCGCGTCCCTCGGTGATGTTGGTGAGGATGCGCAGGATGTGGCGCAGGCCCTCGCGGCAGGGGGTGCATTTGCCGCAGCTCTCCTCGGCGAGGAAGTTCACGTAGTAGCGGGCGACCTCGACCATGCAGTCGTGGTCGTCCATGACTATCATGCCGCCGCTGCCCATCATGGCACCCTGTGCGGTGAGGGTGTCAAAGTCGACCGGCAGGTCGAGCAGCTCCTCGGGGATGCAGCCGCCGCTGGGGCCGCCGGTCTGCACGGCTTTGAAGGGGCGGTCGTCCTTGATGCCGCCGCCGATGTCAAAGATGAGGTGGCGCAGGGTGGCGCCCATGGGAACCTCCACCAGGCCGGTGCGTTTAACCTTGCCCACCAGCGAGAACACCTTGCCGCCACTGCTTTTCTCGGTTCCCACGGCGGCAAAGGCCGCACCGCCGTGGGTGATAATCCAGGGGATGTTGGCGTACGTCTCGACATTGTTGAGCACGGTGGGGCAATCCCACAGGCCGCGCTGCACCGAGCGGATGTATTTGGCGCGTGGCTCGCCCACACGGCCCTCGATGGACGCCATGAGGGCGGTCGACTCGCCGCAGACGAAGGCACCGCCACCGCGCACGACCTCAAGGTGCAGCTTCCTGTTGCTGCCCATCATCGTGGCGCCCAGTATGCCTTCTTGCTCGGCCGTTTTAATGGCGGCAGTGATGTTTTGCACGGCCAGGCCGTACTCGTCACGGATGTAGAGAAAGCCCTGCTCGGCACCAACCGCAACCGCCGCGATTGCGAGGCCCTCAAGGATGCAATGCGGGTCGCCTTCGAGCAACGAGCGGTCCATGAAGGCACCGGGGTCGCCCTCGTCGCCGTTGCAGACCACGTAGGTGGGGGTGACGTGGTAGCCGGCCGCGGTGCGCCACTTGCGTCCGGTGGGAAACCCGGCGCCGCCGCGGCCACGCAGGCCCGATGCCTCGACCTCGTCGATAATGGCATCTGGCTCCATCGCGAGGGCCTTCCTGAGTGCCTCATAGCCGCCGTGGAGGAGGTAGTCGTCGAGGCTTGTGGGGTCTATGATGCCGATGTTGCGCAGGGCGATTCGCAGTTGGGGGGCATAGAAGGGATTGTCGCCCTGGCTGAGGACGGGATTGCCCTCCCCATCCTTGTAGAGTAGGCGGGTGACGGGCTCCCCGCCCAGGCTCGCTAGTATCTGCGGGGCGTTTTGGGGCCTGACCCGGTAGTACGAGATGTCGTCGGGCATGACTTTGACGATGGGCCCGTTATCGCAGAAGCCGTTGCAGCCGGTGCGCTTGACGTTGGTTTTGACGGCTATGTTGAGGCCGGCTGCGGCGATATGTGCGCAAAGCTCGTCGGCCACGGCAGCGGCGTTGGTTGCCAGGCAGCCGGTGCCGCAGCAGACCAGCAGGGTGCGCTCCTGGGTGGGGGCAGCGGCGGCGGCGGTGGAGGTGGCGGGGGAGGTGCTGGTGGCGTGCGCACCGGTACCCGCCCGCGCATTGGCGCTCATGCCAACACCTCCGCTTCGCGGTACTCGTCGATGATCTGTGGGAGACGCTCCATCGTGACCTTGCCGTAATACTTCCCGTCTATGACAACAACGGGGGCTAGGGCGCAGGAACCCACGCAGTTCACCTGCTCAAGCGAGAACAGGCCATCTGCGGTGCGCTCACCGGGGCCGATGCCGAGGATGTTCTTGATACCGCTTGCCAGTGTGGAGGCCCCGCGCATATGACAGGCGGTGCCGTCGCATATCTTGATGACGTGCGTGCCTTTGGGCGTGAGGCTCAGCGCCTTGTAGAAGGTCGCCAGTGCGTAGAGTTGTGCCACCGGCGTGCCTATGTGATCGCTTATCACCTCCAAGGCACCCGGCGGTATATAGTTAAACTCATGTTGCAGATCCTGCAATATCGCCAACGCAAAGCGCTTCTCAGCAGCGTAACGCCACGTGATGCCCTCGATCTCCTTGACGTGCGGGGTGTCTTGCATAGGCACAACCTTTCCTGCTTTCACGATTACCCTCCTGCCACAAGGGGAAACACCGCTACCACATCGTTCTCGGCAAGGGGCGCGTCGAGCATGCCCAGATGGGCTATATGGCGGCCGTTGATGAGGATGATGGCATCGGGGCCCAGTTGGGTGCCGTCGGGGGAGAGGAGCTTCTCGCGCACTGCGCTACCATAGTCGCTAGATAGCATCAAAAGCAAGTCACCCACAGAGGCGGGTGCCAAAACCTCACGTTCCCTGCACCCTGCCATCTGTCGGTAGTACGCGAAGAACTTCACTTTCATGGACATACTCTCACGGTTGCATGGTTCACAGTTGCGCTACAGGCTCAGGGCCTCTTGCTTCTCGGGGGTGGGGATACCGTCTGCATCCCATCCGCGTTCAGCATAATACTCCTCAAGCAAGTCGTCTAACTCACACACCTTGCCCGCCGCGGGCCCACTGGGGAGCGCCTCGCGCAGCAGACGGGGCGGCAACGTGTCCTTCTCCACACCTGCAGCGATGTTGTACTGCTTCTCAAGGTTCCAGATGCGCTCGCCTTTGAGCAGTATCTCCTCGTCGGTTTCGTTGCTGCCCACAGCGGCACGGTACTGGGCCGCTATCTCGGGCAGGCCGTTGGCAAAGGTGATGAACAGGCACATGCCCGAGCTGTCCACAAGGGCGGTGAGATCTTGAAAGAGCTTGCAGAGCGCGCCTTTGCCCTTGGTGACCAGCGGGTCGGTTTTGAGAGGCACACCCAGTATCTCGGGGGAGGTGAGGTAGCCGCGCACATGGCAGCCGCCGCGGTTGGAGGTGGCGTACTCCAGCCCCATGCCCTGGATGGCGCGACCGTCATAGGCGGGCATCTCCTGCTTCTTAACCGACATCGAGAGCTCGGGATGCCCGTACATCTCGCCCAGGCGGTAGGAGCCCAGGGCCAACTTCGCGCCAAAGCCCTCGACCTTGCAGGCAAGCTCGGTGAGCTGCACAACGGCAGCGGCATCGCCCCATTGCAGCTTGAGGCCCACTTCCTCCTCAGACAGCGCGCCAATGTCAACCAGCTCCATCGCACAGGCAATGGTCGAGCCCATCGTAATGGGGTCGAGCCCGTACTCGTTGCACAAAAAGTTTGCTTTGCAGATAGCCGCGAGGTCGTCCACGCCCGTCGCCGCCCCAAACGACCATCCTGCCTCGTACTCGGGGCCTTCTCCAAAGGAGGCATAAGGGCCCTCGGTCACGCGGGTTATGCGGCCACAGGCGATGGTACAGGCAAAGCAGGCCTTGTTCTTGACGAGGAAGGTGTCTGCCAACGTCTCGCCACTAAACTTATCCGCAGTCTCCATGTAAGAGCCGTCGCGCCAGTTGTGCAGGGGGAGCGCGCCGCTCTCGTTGATGATGTTGACGAGTACCTCGGTGCCGTAGGCGGCCAGGCCACCGCCGGCAACGGGGTCGGCGATGAGCATGTCGCGCGCGGCCTTTGCAGCCGCAAGGAACTCCTTGGGGCGCGCGACCGTGACCGAGCCAGTGCCGCGCACGGCGATGGCCTTGAGCTTCTTGCTGCCCATGACGGCACCCAGCCCGCCACGGCCGGCGGCGCGGTTCTTGTCGTTGTTGATACAGGCAAAGAGGCTCAGGCGCTCGCCGGCCTGCCCGATAGCCGATACCTTGAAGAGGTCGCCCAACTCCTCGTTGAGCTTGTCGGTCGTCTGATGGATGTTGAGGCCCCACAGGTCTGAGGCATCGCGCAGCTCGACCTCGCTGTTGTGGATGTAGAGGTAGACGGGCTTCTCGCTCACGTCCTCGAAGATGATGCCGTCGTAGCCGGCGTATTTGAGCTCGGGCCCAAACCAGCCGCCTGAGTTGGCCGCGCCAATGGTGCCGGTGAGGGGTGCCTTGGCAACGACCTCAAAGCGCCCGCCGCACGCTGCCACGGTGCCAGTAAGCGGGCCGGTCATGTAGATGAGCTTGTTCGCGGGGCTGAGTGCGTCGATGGTGGGGTCGCACTCGTCGATGTAATACTTGGTACCCAGGCCGCGCGCGCCTACGTAGTCGTTGGCAAACCGGGCGTTAAGCGGCTCGGTGGTTATCGCGCCGGTCTTGAGGTTAACGCGCAGTATTGTCCCTATCCATCCGTTCATCATGCCACTTCCTCTCCCAGTATGACCCTAAACCCCTCGGCGACCGCCTTCTTGCGGTCAAGGTCATCGGCGGGATCGACAAACTGGATCGCCCCTGGCGGACAAAACCGGGCGCATTGCGGGTCGCCGCCGCACAGGTCGCATTTGAATACCTTGTGCGTGAGGGGCGAGTAGCTCACGTTGCCCATAGGACAGGCCTGCACACAGAGCTTGCAGACGATGCACTTGTTGTAATCAATGGCCATCTCGCCGGCCTCGGTGCGCTTGATGGCATGCACGGGGCACACCTTCGCACACGATGCCTCGTCGCATTGCAGACACATTACCGGCACGGTCACAACATCCTCCGCATAGTCAAAGACCGTGACGGCCGAGAGCGTGGGGTTAAACACCCCGTTGTGCTCAAAAGAGCAGATCAACTCACACGTGCGGCAGTCCACACACTTCTCCGGCTTCAACACCAATTGTTTTGTCATGGCTCATTCGCGCACACCAGTACGCGTCCTCCTCTCGCTCTAAAGGCCCAAGGAACATCATGTGCTCATGGTAGGCCCTACGGGGGGTGCTAGTCATGGTGACGGCGGCTATTAGTATACGTTAAACTACGTTTAGTTATGTTTCATCATGTTTTGTACAAGTATGTTGGAGGCTGACAGGGGAAACGGCCTCTGTCAACCCCGGTGCTCTCTATGAGTAGAGGGTATTCACCACACCGCAATACACTCCCCATTAGCAAGGCATTGTTGGTATAATTGTAAATGTTATTGGGCCGTGACGCATGAAAAGTGGACAGTAACATAAGATACACCCATGAATTTGAGATACTACCAGAGGAACAAGGATACCATAGTGTCATCCCCTTTAACTTTGAAGGAGCCACACAGGGTGAGGGCATGACGGATGCAATCAACATGGCTGCCGACTGGTTGCAGGTGATGGTCGAGCACGCCCTCATGCACAGGCTTGACCTGCCAGCTCCCACATACGGCAACGAGCCCAGACACGGCGGGCGCGTGGTCAACGTATCGGTCGAGGCATC
>JAITNB010000057.1 GCA_031290695.1 Coriobacteriales bacterium
TCGGTCGCCGCGTTGCCGGGGGTGAGGTCGACACTCGACGTCACCTCGACCTCGATGCTGTTGCGCTCAAGCCATGCCGCAACGGTATACTGCGCGTCTGTTGCCGCGCTGTAGCTGTCATTCGCGATAAGCAGAATCCTCATGCCGGCTCCCTGTCAAGCGCCTCGTGCGCCTTTTGCACAACCATTTCAACGTCAATGGTAGCAGGTATCCCGCCCCACTGCGCCCACAAAAAGAACTCGATATTGCCTTTTGGCCCTTTGATTGCAGAGAAGGTCAGGCCCTGGGACGTCAAACCCGTCCCCCCAAGCCCAGCGAGTACCTTGTTGAGCGCATCAACATGCGCCTGAGGGTCGCGCACTACCCCCTCAGGCACCCTGCCTTTAACCAATTCAAACTGCGGCTTAACCAAAACCAAAACCGCGGGTAAGGTTTTATTCGAGGCAACCAGCCGCTCAAAAACAGGGAGGAGGGGGGTTAGGGGGGTGAAGCTTACGTCGGCAACGAGGAGGTCAAAGGGGGCGCCCAAGGCCAGGGGGGTGGCATCCCTGATGTTGGTGCGCTCAAAGAGGGTGACCCTCTCGTCGGTGCGCAAACGCCAGTCAAACTGACCGTACCCCACGTCGACCGCGCACACCGAGGCGGCGCCCTGCTGCAACAGGCAGTCGGTGAACCCGCCGCTTGACGCGCCCACGTCAACACAGCGCAGACCGTCCACGCACAGCGAGAAGTCCCGCAGCGCCCCCGCGAGCTTGTCCCCTCCACGAGACGCATAGCGCCGCGGGGCCTCTACCGCAAGCTCAAGGGAAGGGTCGACGTGCTGGCCAGGCTTGGTGAGGGCGAGGCCACGGCTTCTCACGGCACCGGCAAGACAGGCGCGTGTAGCCTGTGCGCGGTCCTCGAAGAAGCCGCGCGCAACGAGTGCGTCATCAAGGCGTGTCTTGCCCACCGAGTGCGTCCTGTATCGTCGCTGCAATCTGCGGTGCCGTAAGCCCCAGGTCCTCAAAGAGCTGCGCGGTGCTCCCGTGAAACACAAATGCGTCGGGCAGGCCGAGGGTGAGCGTGCGCGGAGAGCAGCACACTTCCCTCAGCGCCAGCGCCTCCAACACGGCGGAGCCAAAGCCGCCTACTATGGTGCCTTCCTCAAGGGTTACCACGAGGGGCGTTTGCGCGGCCTGCGCAACGGCCTCCCGGTCAACCGGCTTCACCCAGCGCATGTCCCAAACCGCTGCCTGCACTCCCTCACAGGCGAGCAGCGCGGCAGCCTCAAGGGCAACGGGGACCATGCGCCCAACCGCCAGCAACGCAGCGTCTTCTCCGTCACGGCGTTTAAGTGCTTTTTTAATTGGCAATTTTTGGGGCACCGAGGCATCGTCGGACGGCAGCCCCTCCCCCTCCCACGCCTCGCCACGGGAATAGCGTATGGCAACTGGCCCGTCGTCGAGCAGCAGGGCGGTATGCAGCGCGCTGGCAAGCTCACCGGCGCTTGAGGGTGCGAGTATGCGCATATGCGGTATCGCGCGCAGGTATGCGAGGTCAAATATCCCGTGATGCGTGGAGCCGTCCTCCCCCACCAGCCCGGCGCGGTCGACACAAAACACCACGTGCTGCTGTTGCAGTGCCACGTTTATGACCATCTGGTCAAAGGCACGCTGCAAAAAGGTCGAGTAGATGGCGACCACCGGCAGCTTGCCGCCCAGGGCGAGCCCGGCAGCCAAGGCGACTGCGTGCTCCTCCGCAATCCCTACGTCAAAGGTGCGCTGGGGATGCTGCTCCTTGAAGGCGTCGAGGCCGGTGCCGTCGGTCATGGCCGCCGTGACGGCCACGAGGTCGGGGTTGGTAGCGGCCTGTGCGAGCAGGGTTTGGGAGAAGACCTTGGTGAACGTGGGCGCGCCACCTGCCTGTTTGAGCACCTCGCCGGTGGCGGGGTCGAAGCGGCCCACGCCGTGAAAGACGTCGGGGCGTTGCTCGGCGGGCCCGTAGCCCTTGCCCTTTTGTGTCACCGCATGGATGAGCACGGGGCCCTTGAAGCCACGTGCCGCTTGCAGGGCGTTCTCAAGGGTGCCGATGTTGTGGCCGTCGATGGGGCCCAGGTATTTGATGCCCATGTCCTCGAAGAACGTGCCAGGCACAACGAGCTTCTTAAAGGAGCCCTTGACCGCCTCGCCCACGTTGACGAGGGCGCGTCCCACCCGTCCCGTCCTGCCCATACCGCCCTCGACGCTGTCGCGGATGGTGGTGTAAGGCTTGCTCAGCCGCGCCTTGCCCAGGTAGAGCGAGAGCGCGCCCACATTGCGCGAGATGCTCATCTCGTTGTCGTTTAACACGATGGTCATGCTGGTGCCCTCGTGGCCTATCTGGTTAAGCGCCTCAAACGCCATGCCCCCGCTCAGCGCCGCGTCGCCGATAAGCACCGCGACGTGCTCGTCGGTCATATTGAGGTCGCGGGTGAGCGCCAGCCCGGTGGCGATGGACAGCGAGTCTGAGGCATGCCCCGCATCGTGGGTGTCATAGATGCTCTCGTCGCGCCGCGGAAAGCCGCAGACCCCGTCGAGGCAGCGCAGCGTGCCAAAGCTGTCGAGCCGCCCCGTGATGAGCTTATGGGCATAGGACTGATGCCCCACGTCAAACACGAGCCGATCCTTGGAGAAGTCGAACACGCGGTGCAGTGCGAGGATGATCTCGACGGCCCCCAGCGACGAGGCAAGGTGTCCGCCGTTTTGCGCGGTCACCGCGATAAGCTGGGCCCGTATCTGCGCCGCAAGCTGCGCCATCTCGTCATCGTTAAATGCCCGCAGGTCGTCCGGCGTCGCAATACTCTGCAATAAGTCGTCATTCATCCCATGAGTGCCTTTATACGGAGACATACAGGTTGTGTGGCGAGTCCCCGTCTTCCGTCTGGATGACAAACGCGTCATCAGACAGCTCTTCATCCCCCTCATCGGCACTTACTGCGGTGCCCAAAGCGACACCTGCAGCGGCCGCATGCCCACCCGATGCCAGGCCCTCCAGCTCCTCGGCCGAGAAGTCGGTGCGATCGATGGCCTCGGCACACCTGCTGCCCAGGCGCAGGGCCTCCTCGTAGAGGTCTAGGCTCTTCTCCAAAGGCAGGTCCTTTGAGCGTACCTGGGTGACGATCTCTTCCAGGCGCTCACGTAGGCGGGTATAGTTGCTCGTGTCACCCATGAATGACCCCTTCCTTTTGCTCAAGCAGGTCGGCTATCCTTCCCAGGACCCCGTTGACAAAGCGTGAGGACTCGTCCTCGCCGCCAAAGTCCTTGGCAAGCTCGACGGCCTCGTTTATCGAGACGCTGTGCGGCACGTCGGCGACGTACAGCATCTCATAGGTGGCGAGCCGCAGGATGCTCTTGTCTACCAGCGGCATACGTTCAAGCGACCAGTTCTCGGAGGTCTGGCAGATGAGCATGTCAACCTCGGTCTGGTGTGCACAGACGCCCATGAGCAGCATACGCGTGAAGTCACAGGGCAGGCCCACCTCGTCGATGCACAGGCCGCGTTCGAGTATCTGCCCGGTGGGCGCACCGGTAACCTCGCTCTGGTAGAGCAGTTGCAGCGCCTTGCGGCGTGCGGCGCTGCGTGCCTGATGTACTCCCTGGTGCACGGGCATGGCGTTACTCCGCGAACTGTATCGCGTCGACCACGACGTTGACCACTTGTACCTCGATGCCCACCTGGCCGGTGAGCGCGTCATAGACGGCCTGACGGATGTTCGCCGCGATCTCGGGCAGACGAAAGCCGTAGTAGACCTGCACGTGTACCTCGACGGTGATGATGCCGTCGTCCTCAAGGACGAGGATGCCCGGCGCGCTGTTCTTCTTGCCCAGCACCGTGAGTGCGCCGCCCGGCAGCTTGGAGCTTCCCACCAGCGCAACTCCCTCGACCTGCCCCACCGCCAACGCAATGATAGTCTCCACCACGCCGGGGGCGATGGTGAGTCCCTCAATGTCTAATTTGTCTTCCACACCGTGCTCCTTACCCTTGAAGGTATTGCTCGATAAAGTCAGTGTACACCTCTCCTTGCTCAAACGCGGGAACATCGAGGACGCGTTCGTGGAAGGGAATGGTGGTTTTGATGCCTTCGATCTTAAACTCCCCCAACGCCCGTCTGCCACGGGCGACGGCCTCGTCGCGGGTGGCGCCCCATACCACGAGCTTCGCGATGAGCGAGTCGTAGTTGGGAGGCACGGTATAGCCCGCGTAGACGTGGGTGTCGATACGCACGCCGGGGCCGCCGGGGAGGGTGAGGCCGGTGATGGTGCCGGGGCTTGGCCAGAAGTGGTTGGCAGGGTCCTCGGCATTGATGCGAAACTCGATGGCATGTCCCCGGGGAACGGGTGCCCGCCCCTTCGCGAAGTCGAGGGGCTCGCCGGCGGCAATACGCAGCTGCTCTTTGATGATGTCGGCCATCATGATCTGCTCGGTCACCGGATGCTCGACCTGTACGCGGGTGTTCATCTCCATGAAGTAGAAGTCGCCGCGGGTGTCGAGCAGGAACTCGATGGTGCCCGCGTTGGTATAGCCCACCTCACGCACCGCCTTGAGCGCCGTCTCGCCCATCTTCGCGCGCAGCTCGGGGCTGAGCGCCGGGGAGGGTGCTTCTTCAAGGAGCTTCTGGTGGCGGCGTTGGATGGAGCAGTCACGCTCACAGAGGTGAACGGCGTTGCCGTGGGTGTCTGCCAGCACCTGTATCTCGATGTGGCGGGGGTGCAGGAGGTATTTCTCAAGGTAGACCTCGTCGTTGCCAAAAGCGGCGCCCGCCTCGGTCTTGGCGGCAGTGAACGCGCCTTCAAGCTGCGTGGGGTCGTCTACCACCCGCATGCCCTTGCCGCCGCCGCCGGCGCTCGCCTTGATGAGCACGGGATAGCCCACCTCACTGGCAAAACGGGCGGCCTCGGCAACCGTCTCGACAGGGCCGTCGCTGCCGGGTACCGTGGGTACGCCAATGCGCGCCATCGTCGCACGCGCCACGCTCTTGTCGCCCATGAGCTCGATGGCCTCAGGGCGCGGGCCGATGAACACGAGGTCGTTTGCGGCGCAGGCCCGGGCGAAGGCCGCGTTCTCGGCGAGGAAGCCATAGCCGGGATGGATGGCCTGTGCGCCGCGCGAGTTGGCGGCACCGATGATGGCCGGCACCGAGAGGTACGACTGGGCCGACGGGGCGGGGCCGATGCACACGCTCTCATCGGCCAGGCGCACCGCAAGGGTGCTGGCATCGGCCTCGGAGTAGACCGCGACGGTCTTCACGCCCAGCTCGCGTGCCGCCCGTATAACACGGACCGCGACCTCGCCCCGATTGGCGATGAGTATCTTGTCAAACATCATGCCACCGTGTCTGTGGCGTCGCTTATGGGCTCAAGGTAGAACAGCACGGTGCCGTACTCAACGGGGGACGCGTTCTCGATGCAGACCTCGCGGATAACGCCCATCTGCTCGGCGGTTATCTCGTTCATAAGCTTCATCGCCTCGACGATGCAAAGTGCCTGGCCGGCCAGCACCTCGTCGCCCTCAAGCACAAAGGGGGGCGCGTCGGGCGCCGGGGCCGCGTAGAAGGTGCCTACCATAGGTGCCTTGACCGGCAGCCAGGAGAGGGGGCGGTCTGTGCCGTCTGGGGCGGTGGGGGCGCCGGGAGACGCGGGCTTGCTGACAGACTGCTCTACCACGAGGGGCGCGGTGCTCACAGCCGCCATAGGCACGGCAGCGGCGACCGTACCCTGGGAGCGCACGGTTATCTTCGAGCCGGCCTCCTCAACGGTGACTTCGCCAACACCGCTCTCCTCGACGATGCGTATGAGTTCCTTGATCTGGTTGATGTCCACGGTTTGTTCCTCCTTGGTGCCAGAAGACTCCTCGGCGAGCAAGAACGAGGTCTTCTCGGACGTGCGGTGCTTTGACAGATAGGTGCGCGCCTCGTTGGGAAAGAGCGCCCACATGAGCACATCCTCCTCGCTTTGCGCCAGATCACCCGCCTCGGCCGCGACCTCATCGTAGGTGGTCGTGACGAGCGTGCTGGGTGCGATACTGGGGTCGAGCGGCTGCTTGTTGCCCATGACCTTCTTGACAATCTCGGGGGCGAGCGGGCCGGGTGCCTTGCCGTAGTAGCCCGCGATGTAGTCCTTCATCTCGGTCGAGACGACGTTCCAGCGCTTGCCGGTGAGCACGTTGAGGACGGCCTGCGTGCCAACAATCTGGCTCATGGGCGTCACGAGCGGCGGGTAGCCCACCTCGGCGCGTACCCGGGGGATCTCCTCCATGACATCGGGCAGGCGGTCGGAGGCCTTTTGTATCTCAAGCTGGCTCACAAGGTTGCTCATCATGCCGCCGGGAACCTGATGGCTATAGACCTGCATGTGGATAAGCGAGGTGACGCCGCGCTTGTACTTGCCCCGCTCACGCACGCCCTCCCAATACTCCGAGATCTCAAAGAGCAGGTCGAGGTCGAGGCCCGTGTCGTACCCCGACTCCCGCAGCGCCGCGACTATCATCTCAACAGCGGGCTGCGAGTTGCCAAAGGCGAGCGGCGCACTGGCCGTGTCGACGATGGCCGCGCCCGCCTCGGCCGCCTTGAGGTAGTTGGCAGGCGCCATGCCGCCCACGTAGTGGCAGTGCACGTGGATGGGCAGGCCTATCTGCTCGCGCAATGCCTTGACCAGGCGCTCGGTGCGGTACGGCGTGAGCATACCCGCCATGTCCTTGATGCAGATGGAGTTGGCGCCCAGCTCCTTGAGCGCCAACGCGTATTCGATATAGCTGTCAAGCGTATGCACCGGGCTCATCGTGTACGAGATGGCACCCTCAAAGTGCGCCCCCGCCTCGGTGATGGCGGCGGCACAGTCAACGACGTTGCGGATGTCGTTGAGCGCGTCAAAGGTACGAAACACATCGACGCCGTTGCGGTGCGCCGCCTGGATAAAGTGCTCGACGATCTCATGCGAATAATGGTGGTACCCCACCAGGTTCTGCCCGCGCACCAGCATGGCGAGCGGCGTGTTGGGACAGTGCTTCTTAATGGCACGCAACCGCTCCCACGGGTTCTCGTCAAGAAACCGCAGGCAGGTATCAAACGTGGCACCGCCCCAGGCCTCGATGGCCCAGTACCCCACCTTGTCCATCGCAGGAAGGATAGGCAGCATGTCGCCAATCTGCATACGCGTGGCCCACAGCGACTGATGCGCGTCACGAATAGTCGTATCCATTATGTGCAGGGTTCTCATAAGCACCTCCCTGATCCAGTTTTCAAGAGTACCATTGCGGAGAAGCACGTGCCGTCTCCCAGCTGGTAGCGCCGCCGTTCTTTGTATGAATCTCCAATTATAACCCAAAACCCTGTAGGCAACCCTCGCCGTCGCCCAACCGTCACACAGATTGGCAAATGGAAGTTACTGGTTACAGGGGCTGTGCCTCCTGATACAGTAGTGGCGAGGGATAACCCTCGCCTACTGGAAGACCAGACCCGAAAGCCAGTCAATAACCGTACTTTAGCACGTTTGCAGGTTTATTGGAAGACAAACTTGTCATTCCTGTCATTCCAGACAACTGAATCCGTTT
>JAITNB010000070.1 GCA_031290695.1 Coriobacteriales bacterium
ATCGCCCGCGGCATCCGCCGCGTGACCTACACCCCCGCGCTTGCACGCCACATCGGGCAACAAGGCCCGCTGCTCATCGAGCGCGACCTCGTCGACCCCCTGCGCCCCACCTGGCATGATGTCTCCGCCCTCACCGAGGTCCTCGAGGGGGTGCTCGCGGCATGTCGTTGAGAAAGCAGGGAGGAGGAGGGGCAGGGGTTGAATGCGAGTTACGCAGCAAGCCGTTCTTTGGCGCAGCGAGTATGTTTGAGCAGACAACCCCTGCCCCTCACCCTCCCTGCTTTCTCAACGGGAGGGTGAGGTAGTATGTCGTTCACAGCGGAGGTGAAGGACGAGCTCTCACGTATCGTCCCTGAGCATGAGGATTGCTGCAAGGCCGAGCTCAGCGCACTTATCCGCATCGAGGGCAAGCTCTCGGGGCGCTATCGCCTTGAGGTCACCACCGAGACTGCGCCGGTCGCCCGTGCCGCCGTGCGCCTGTTACACGGCATCTACCACCTCAAGACCGAGATAACCACGCGGCGAAGCGTGCTGCACAAGACCTACAACTACCTCATCACGGTGCCTGCGCAGCTGGGGCTTGAAGACGCCATCCGCGACCTGGGCATCCTCGGTGCGTCGGGGCTTGAGCTGGGCATCAACCCCAGGCTCGTGCAACGGCCCTGTTGCGTGGCATCGTATCTGCGTGGGGCGTTTTTGGGCGGCGGGTTTATCTCGAACCCGCGACGCGACTTCCACTTCGAGCTCACCTGCGGCCATGAGGCGCTGGCCAATGGGCTCGTCGCGCTGCTCACCCGGGCAACTATCCCGGCGCGCACCCAGCGCCGCCGCAACGCTTATATCGTCTACCTCAAAGGCGCCGAGCCCATCCTCGACTTCCTGGCACTCGTGGGGGCGCACCGCTCGGTCCTCGCGATGGAGAACGTGCGGGTGACCAAGTCTATCCGCAACGACGAGAACCGCCGTGTCAATGCCGAGATAGCCAACCAGGCCAAGTCCATCGAGGCCTCGCTCGAGCAGGTGCGCAACATCCATCTGCTCATCGGGCGGCGTGGCATCGAGTCCCTGCCGCCGGCCCTGCAGGAGCTCGCACTTCTCCGCCTTTCACACCCCGATGTGTCCTTACGGGAACTCGGCGAGCTTGCCACGCCACCATTATCCAAGTCGGCCGTGTATCATAGAGTACGACGCATAGAGGCAATTGCAGAAGAGTACCTTACCAAGGAGGAACCATGACCATCAAAGTAGGTATCAATGGCTTCGGCCGCATTGGACGTCTCGTCTTTCAGGCAATGGAGCCCGACCCCGCCGTCGAAGTGGTGGCCGTCAACGACCTGGGCGACATCCCCACCATGGCGCATCTGCTCAAATACGACTCCATCCATGGCCGTGCCTATGGCTCTGTGGTCGCCGGCGACGGCGGCATGACGGTCGAGGGCCGCTTTGTGAAGGTCTTAAGCGAGCGCGACCCCGCGAACCTCCCCTGGGGCGCACTGGGCGTCGACCTCGTAGTCGAGTCGACCGGCTTCTTCACCGACGCGCTCAAGGCCAAGGCACACCTCGATGCCGGCGCGAAGAAAGTCATCATCTCGGCACCCGCCAAGAATGAGGACATCACCATAGTAATCGGTGTGAACGACCAGCTCTATGACCCTGCCACGCACCACATCGTGTCAAATGCCTCATGCACCACAAACTGCCTGGCGCCCTTTGCCAAGGTGCTTTTGGATACCTTTGGCATCAAACGCGGCTTTATGAACACCATACATTCCTACACCAACGACCAGAACATCCTCGACCTCCCACATAAGGACCTGCGTCGCGCCCGTGCCGCTGCGCTGTCGATGATCCCCACTACCACCGGCGCTGCCCGAGCCGTCTCGCTCGTGCTGCCCCAGCTCAAAGGCAAGCTCGACGGCATGTCGACCCGCGTGCCCACACCCGACGGATCGATGGTAGACCTCACGGTCGAGCTGGAGAAGGACGCTACCGTCGAGGAGATAAACGCCGTGATGAAGGCGGCTGCCAACGGCCCGCTCAAGGGCATCCTCGAGTACACCGACGACCCCATCGTCTCGGCAGACGTCATCGGCAACATTCATTCGTCGGTATTCGACGGCGGCCTCACGATGGTCCTCGGTGGCACTGGCACCTTTGCCAAGTGCTTCTCCTGGTACGACAACGAGCGCGGCTATGCGACACGCGTCAAGGACCTGGCGAAGATAATGCTCAAATAGGGGAGGTACCCTTGAAGACGATTGACCAGGCCGATGTTGCGGGCAAGCGGGTGCTGGTGCGCGTTGACTTCAATGTGCCGCTTGCGCAGGGCACGGTGACGGACGACACGCGTATACGCGCGGCGCTGCCCACCATCACCTACCTGCTTGAGCATGGCGCCCGCGTCATCATCATGAGCCATCTGGGCCGCCCAAAGGGGGAGGGCTTCGAAGAGCAGTTCTCGCTCGGCCCGGTCGCCCGTGTGCTCGACCGCATCCTTCTTGACCATGAGGTGCAACTCGTGCCCAAGGCCACCGGCTCCAAGACGCTTGCGGCTGCACAGGCATTGAAGAACGGCCAGGTGCTCCTGCTTGAGAATCTGCGCTTTGACCCACGCGACAAGGAGAATGACCCCGCCTTCGCGGCCCAGCTTGCTGCGTTGGCAGACCTCTATGTCAATGACGCTTTTGGAGTGGCGCACCGTGCGCATGCCTCAGTTGCGGCGATCGCCGGGCTTCTCCCCAGCTATGCGGGCTTTTTGCTGGCGCGCGAGGTACAGACGCTCACGGCCATGCTCGCAGAGCCCAAGCGCCCCTTCACAGCCATACTGGGCGGCTCAAAGGTCTCGGACAAGATCAAGGTCATCGACGCGCTGCTCGACATCGTCGACACGCTGCTCATCGGTGGCGGCATGTGCTTTACCTTCCTTGCGGCCCAGGGCTTCGAGACAGGTGCCTCACTTAAAGAAGACGACTGGGTAAAGCCAGCCGCCGCCCTGCTTAAAAAGGCCGAGCAAAAGGGCGTCACGCTGCTGCTGCCCACCGACGTCATCGTTGCCTCACAGATAAGCGAGAACGCGGTTACTGCCGTATGTGACGCAGGTTCGATACCGGCACGTCAGATGGGCCTCGACATAGGGCCCGTGACCTGCGAGCTCTACGCCAAGGCCATAGCGGCAGCGGGAACGGTGTTCTGGAACGGCCCTATGGGTGTGTTCGAGCTTAAGCCCTTCGAGAA
>JAITNB010000132.1 GCA_031290695.1 Coriobacteriales bacterium
AGCTCGTTGTACATGCCGATGTTCTTGACGGCAGACTTCTCAAAGACCTTGAGGCGGCGCTCCATCTCGACGACGGCCCAGGCGAGCGCACTCGCGGCTTTTTGGGCGTCGGTGACGACGGGGACATAGAGGTGCGGGATGCCGTTGTAGAGGCTGAGCTCGACGCGTTTGGGGTCGATGAGGATCATGCGCACCTGCTGGGGCGTGGCGCGCATAAGGACGCTCATGATCATCGAGTTGATGGCGACCGACTTGCCCGAGCCGGTGGTGCCGCCGATGAGCAGGTGGGGCATCTTGGCGAGGTCGGCGGTGATGGGGTCGCCCTCGACGTCCTTGCCAATGGCGAGCTGTAGCGGCACGTTATTGGGGGCGTGGGCGAGCACGTCTCCCAGGAGTACCTTGCTGCGCGTCTCGTTGGGGACCTCGATGCCCACCAGCGAGGTGCCGGGGATGGGCGCGACGATGCGGATGGCGAGTGCGGCGAGTGCGAGCTGGATGTCGCCCTGGAGGTTGGTGACCTTGTTGAGACGCACGCCTTCGCCCAGGCGCACCTTGTAGAGCGTGACGGTGGGGCCGGCGATGTATCCCACGACCTCTCCGTCAACGCCAAACTCGATGAGGGTGGCCTGCAGGAGGTCGGCCGTGGCGCGCAGCTCGTTGGCGCCGGCCTTGGTGATCGCCTTGTCGCGCGAGACGCGCAGGATGCGGGGGTCGGGGAGGGTGAAGGCGGGGGTGCTGGCGGGAGCGGTTGTGCTGGCGGCGGCTTTGCCTTTGCCGGATGCTTTGGCACCCGTGCCTTTATCGGTCGCTTTGCCGTTGGCCCCGGCGCCCCTGCCGTCGAGGAGCACCGTCGCGCCGGAATGCAGGGCGTCGAAGCCATCTGCATCTGCCTCCACAGCGCCGTCGTTGTTAGTATGCAAGCGACGGGTCGCGCCGAGGTCGCCGGCCTTATGCAGGGGGATCCTTCCCTGGGTACCGTCCTCGTAGGCATCGTCATAGAGCGCGTCGTCAAAGGTGCCGCCGGTGCCGAGCTTCGCGGTGGGATGGATAAGCACGCCCTTCTTCCCAGGCTTTTTCGCAGGTGCCTTGGGCGTGCCAAGGTCGTAGGCACCTCCCATGGCCCCCTGGCCGTCGTCGTCCTTCTCACGTGTGAAGAAGGCGATAACGCGCTCGACGAGCCCCGTGACCGAGAAGCCGATAACCACTGCGCCCACAATGATAAACGCGGCAAAGACGACCGAGGTTATGAGGGGGCCCGTGAGCGAGATGAGCGCCCAGGCGAGGCCGCCGCCCACATAGCCGCCGTGGTTGACGAGCTGGGCGGGGGCAAAAAGTGCCTGCGGATCGCTTGCGGCACCAGGCGTACTGGCCGCTACGAGCGAGATGACCCCCAGGTAGATGATGCCGAGCCCCAGGCCCAGCCGCAGCGTCGAGTTTGTGAAGGTCTGCCGCACGAAGAAGCTCGCGCCCCACGCCAGCAGGATGAAGGGCAGCACGAACGCACCCACACCCAAAACGAGGCGCAGCCCGCTGGCGACCGCGCGCGACAGGATCGCGTCACCCGGCACCACCACCGCGATAAACAAGGCGATGGCGACCACGGCTATGAGCACCCCCGCGAGGTCGTTCTTGAGCCGGGTATCGAGCAGGGGCTGCTTTGCAGCCGCACCTGCGTTGGCGTGCGCGCCCTTGGCGGCAGACGCCTTGCCCTTGGCAGGTGCCTTGCTGTTGGACCCCGCAGCAGGACGCTTGCCTGAGGCAGGCTTACTCTTGGGTTTGTTGGCGGCCAAAGAAACCTCCGTGTACGTTTGAGCTGTGTAGAGGCCCGGTTCCTGTATGTGTCGGTTATAGTTTACTGGTTATCGCCAGAATGTGCCATGCTAATCCGCAAAAAGATTATTTCAAGCATGTCATCAGGCACACGTCATCCGTCATACGACCACGTTGGCAAACCAGTAGTACCACCAGCCGGGGACCTCGCGGAGCGTGGTGAGGAGGATAGAGCTGTCCTGAGGGTCGAAGGGGGCGGGCACGGTGCGCACGTCAAAGCCCTCAGAGAGGTACAGCATCTTGATGCGTGCCATGTGGTAGAAGGTGCTCACTGCCGCGACACGTTCGAAGCCCTGTTCCCTGCAGATCCGCACCGTGTTGCGCGCGGTGAGCTCGGTGTTGCTGCCGTACTCGTCAACGAGGATGGCGGCGGCGGGAACCCCCTGTGCCACCGCGTAGTCACGCATGGCCAGGCCCTCGCTCACGCCATCGGCATCGATGCCGCCCGACATAATAAGCACCGGCACAAGCCCCTCCTCGTACAGCCCAATGGCCGCATCGAGCCGGTCGCGCAGCGCCAGTGTGGGCATACCGTTGGGCATCACATGCGCCCCCAGCACCACTGCGGCATCGACCCGCGTGCGGTAGTCGGTCATCCCAAAGCAGAACACCTGTCCCAACGGAAAGAGGATGCCAACAACAATAACCGTAAGGGCCATGACGAGGACGGTCTTCCACCCTCTGCGGGCGCGGGAGCGCGGCGGCAACTCCCACTGTGAGAACGCGTGCTGCTCGTCTGCGGGTGAAGTGGCACCGCTGTCGCGACTATGTTGACCGTGAATGGCATGCCCTGCCCCCGGCCGCAAGCGGCTGTTCCTGGACGAGGACGACACCCCCACCAGCATTGCCGCCGCAATAAAGGCAAACATGCACATGATAAAGAAGGAGAAGGGCACAGGAAACCCCAGCCGCACGTCACCCGCCTCTGCCGCATTGTAGACCCCCAGCATATTGGAGAGTGCAAAACAGGCAAACAGGACGCAGACGACGGCTGCGGCCCGGCGCATCCACGGCCGTATCCCCGCCCAAAAGGCAAAGACGTATAGCACGACAATAAGCACGAGTTGGGAGACGAGGTTGAGAAAGGAGGGCATGAAGCTGAGGTCTATCCACCAGGCGTTGGCGTTGTAGGAGCTGCTTAGCGCAAGAGCGACCAGGCTGAGGGAGGCGTAGGCCGCCACGAAGAAGGCGAGCCCCCGCGCGATGGTGACGAACAGCCAACGTGCGCTCCCAGCCAAGCGCTCACCCCTCCTGCGGCGCGGAGCCTGCCTGCGCCTTCGATGCCTCAAGCCGCTCGCGGGCGAGGACGGCCTCCATTGCAGCAATGGCACATTCGACCATGCCGTCGTCGGGCGCGTTGGTGGTAAGGCGCTGCATCTGCAGGCCGGGCCAGAGCACCACACGCACCGCTGGATGATGCGGCCGCGAGCCTGCCCACTTAACGGTGACCTCGTAGGAGAGCCCCGCGATGAGCGGCAAAAGGATGATGCGCGAGAGGATGACCACGCTCAGGCGTGCGACCCCATTGGTAAGGCCAAGCCCGTCGATGAGCGCATTTATAGGCACGATGGTGAACACGAGGATCGCGATGATCATGGTCATGAGCATGAAGGCGGTCCCGCAGCGCACATGGAGCGTGGGGAACCGCTGGGCGTTGCGTACCGTGAGGTCGAGGCCGTGCTCGTAGCAGTGAATGGTCTTGTGCTCGGCGCCATGGTAGGCGAACATACGCTTGATGTCCTTCATGCGGCTGATAAGCCAGATATAGCCGATGAAGATGGCGACGCGCAGGACGCCGTCAACGATGTTCCACAGCAACGTGCGCTCCCCATAGTCGCCCACGATGAAGTTGGTGATAAGTGCGGGCAGCACGATAAAGATGCCAATGCCCAACACAAGCCCGATAATCATGCT
>JAITNB010000060.1 GCA_031290695.1 Coriobacteriales bacterium
AAACCCTTGAGGTGCGAGGACGAGATGATGTCGGCAAGTATCTTGTCGGTCGCCTGTTGGAGCTCGAGGTCAAGGGTAAGGCAGACGTCGTCCCCGCTCGTGCCGCCAACCTCGCCCACAATCTCGGCGGGGTTCCCGTCGGCGTCGACCTTGAAGGTGCGGGTGCCGTGGATACCGCGCAACAGCCGCTCAAAACTATACTCGGCGCCGTCCTTGCCAACGATGTCGCCGCTCTCGATGGGGTTGTCCTCGCCCGTGCTTGCCAGGTCGGCCTCCGAGGCCGGCCCCACATAGCCGAGCACCTGCGCCGCAAGGGTCCCATACGGATAACTGCGCACCGTTCGGGACTCGACGCTCACGTCGTCAAACAAGGTCGGGTGCTCCTTGATGAAGGCGACGGCGCGCATCGAAACATCCTGCGCCACCATCCGGTCTGCCTGGACACCCTGGGTGTCGTCGAGGAGGTTGCGCCGCACGATGCTCCGGGGAACGCCCAGGATAAGCGAGAGCCGGTGGACGACACTGCGGTTGTCGGCGACCGATTTCTTGCCAAGGACCACGAGGGTGGGCCGGTTTCCCACCAGCTCGTTGCCGTTGCGGTCAAGGATGCGCCCCCGTATGGCAGGAAGCGAGACCGACGAAGTCATGTTCTCGGTCGCCGCGAGGACATACTGGTCGCTTGCGAGGACCTGAAGCGTCCAGAGCTTCACCGCCAGGGTCCCCATGACGGCACCGATAAGGATACCAAAGGTGTAGAAGCGCCCACGCCCTTCTCCCCGTTTGCGCTGGTTCATATCCCCGGTCCTCCGCACAGGCCCGGACCCCTCGGCGGGCCGGTCGGAGGCGCGCTCGAAGCTACGGTGGACAACGGCTGCGGAGTGCTTCTGCCGCCTTTGGTTGCGTAATGCGAAGTAGATGGCCAACACTGCGCTGAATACAAGCAGGCCGATGAGTATCGCGAAGGCAAGCGCGCCCATGCTAGTGCAGCTTCCGCTTCAAGGCCCCAAAATCCCTGCGCCGTGTGCGGCGGGATACCAGTGACAGTATCGGGAAGAGTATCAGTCCAAATACCGTGTCGTACACCATGCCTGGCAACGCGCGCATAACAAGCGAGGAGAGGAAGTCGCCGTCGTAGCCAATAATGGCGAGCACGACGCTATGGAGCAGCTCCCCAAAGAACGCGGCGACGAAGAGGGTCACGAGCTCGATGAGCCAGTTCTCAGAGAACATGCCCTTGTTGAGCGAGCTCACACTGTAGCCCAGCAAGGTAAATACGAGGGTCATGGTGCCTATCGGGCCCTGCGAGACAAGGTCGTACAGCAGCCCGAGCACAAAGCCAACGGCCGTCGCCCGCGTGGTGTCATGCGTCATCGCAGTGAGGACCACGAACACGAGCATGAGGTTTGGGACGACATCGTTGACGGCAAGCGCGGGCGCTATCATGACCTGCAGCAAGAACGCGGCCAGCGAGCCTACAAGGGTGGGTGCCATACCTGGCCTTCTATTGTCCATCGCCACCCCCTTGTTGCCCAGGCGCGGGCTGTCCCGCAGCATCTGCGGCCCCTGCGTCGCCGGTGGCCGCGCCCTGTGACCCGTCCGTCTGGCTGCCGGCGGTGGGGGCGATCGTCACGCTGGCCTGCTTGCCGGTGAGGACCAGCACCTCCTCATAGGTCGCCACCCGCACGAGGGGCCGGATGACGATGGTCTGATATACGTCTGACGGCGCGTAATCGACGCTTGTGACCTCACCGATGATAATGCCTTTGGGATACACGCCTCCTGCGCCCGACGTGATGGCGACGTCACCGGGTATGACCGTTATGTCGAGGGCGATATAGCGCAGGTACAACAAGCCCTCGACCGAGCCGGACACGATACCCTCCGACCGGCTTCCCTGGAGGAACACCGCAACGCCGCTTTGCTGGTCGGTTATCATGCGGACGACCGACGAATAGGGGGCCACGCTCTCTATCTGCCCCAACAGGCCGTTGGCGCTCATGACCGGCATGCCGATGGCCATGCCGTCCGCACTCCCCTTGTTGATGGTAAGGGTCCGGTTCCATGAGTCGGGGCTGCGGCTGATGACGCGTGCGCCCTGCGACTCGAGGCTGTAGGTGTCGGAGAGGTCGAGGAGCTTCTGGAGCCGCTCGTTCTCCTGGCGGTACTCCTCAAGCTGTATGACCGTCGCCCGTAGCTCCTCGTTTTGTGCCATGAGGTCCTCTATCTCCGACTGCCCCACCGAGAGGTTGGCCACAAGGCCCGTCGTTGCCTCGAACGGTGCCGCGACAAACGCCCCTGCGTGCTGGAGCGGCGTCGTCACAACGGCAACCGCCGACCGTACGGCATGGAGCGGCCCTGCACTGCCCTCGCGCACCCACACCGTCATCAGCACGATGGAGAGCAGCGAGAGGATAATCAGGAGGATACCCCCTGAAAGCTTCTGTGGCTTTTGGGGAGAAAGCGCCATAGATCAGGCGACCTTTCTTATCGTTGTGTGTATGAGCGCTGTAGGGCCGACGGGTTCTCCAGAGCACGCATACAGCCCACCACGACATTGGTGAACGCGGTTGGGGAGACATAGACAGGGACCTCGAGCTCGCGGGCCAGGAACACATCGAGCATCTTGAGCAGCCCGCCGCCGCCGGTAAGGAGGATGCCGTTGCGAATGATGTCGGCCGCCAAGTCGGGGTCGGTCTCGAGGAAGGTCTCCTTGACGGCGATAAGGATGTCCTGCAACGGCCCTTTGATGCCTTCGCGCACGTCCTCAGACTGTATCGTCTCGCTTCTCGGGAGGTTCGTCGAGAGGTCGCGCCCCGAAATCTCCATATCAAGCTCGCCGGTCGAGATGGGCATGGCCGAGCCGATGGCTATCTTGATGTCCTCGGCAGTGCGTACCCCGATGTTGAGCCCGTACACCTCGCGCACATGGCGCGCGACCGACTCGTCAAACTCGTTACCGGCGATACGCAGCGAGCGCGAAGTGACGATACCGCCCAGCGATATGACGGCAATCTCCGTCGTGCCGCCCCCGATGTCGATGACCATAGACCCTGTTGGCTCCTCGACCGGCAGCTCGGCGCCGATGGCCCCCGCCATGGGCTCTTCGATGAGGAACGCCTGACGGGCCCCCGCCTGGATGGTCGCCTCAAACACCGCGCGCTTCTCCACCGAGGTCACGCCACAGGGGATGCAGATGACCACCCGTGGCTTGGGCTGCCACATGCGGGTCTTGGGGTTGGCCTTGTTGATAAAATACGAGAGCATGGCCTCGGTGACGTCGTAATCGGCGATAACGCCGTCGGCAAGCGGGCGCTCGACCGAGATGTTGCCGGGGTTGCGCCCAATCATCTCGCGCGCCTCGGTACCCACCGAGAGTACCCGGTTCGCCTCGTTGTCGATGGCGACCACCGATGGTTCGTTGAGTACGATCCCCTCTCCCGCGATAGCAACCAGGGTGTTCGCTGTGCCAAGGTCGATGGCCATGTCAACGCTCCACTGGCTGAATAGGTTATCAAACAACGACATCGTCGCCCTTTTCTCTCCGTCGCCCGCCTTGCCTCATCGCAAGGCGAAAGATGCCCGTCTCACGCGCATCTGCGTATTAGTGTAACACAATAAGGCCGCAATGCGAAAAAACAGTGGCCTGCCTGTTAACGTAGGTCAATGTACCGCGCAAGACAGGCAGGGGTCATAGGCCCGTACCAGCTCCTCGATGAGCAGCTTGAACTCGGGGGCGGGGCGGTTGGCTATCTGGGGTGCCAACAACCGTATGTCGCTTTCCAAGTTCGCGAGGCTCTGCGCGGTGGGCGTGCAGATGTCGGCCGCAGTGACTATGCCGTCCGCATCGAGCTCAAGATAATGGAAGAGCACCCCACGCGGCGCCTCGGTGACACCGGTGCCAGCACCTTCCCTGAGCGCAAACGGGACAACCTGGGAGCTGCCGTCCCCGTTGGCAAGGGCCCGGCACAGCTCGGCGCACCGCACAGCGACATCCACCAGCTCGATCGCCTGACAGACGTTGTTGCGATAAGTGTTGAGCGTGACCGGCCGCAGGCCCACCTTTGCCGCGACCATCCGCGCCGGCCTGGTGAGATGGTCCCACGAGTTGTTGATACGTGCCAACGCACCGGTCATATACGTCGTGCCCTCATCGATAGTCGAGAACTTAGCGTTCGAGTGCCGTACCGGTACCTCGTCGATAAACGACCGGTAGGCGCTCCCCGGCCTCACCCATGCGGAGCGTGTCGCCCGCACGTCGCCGTCGATGACCGCATAGTCGTCGGGCTTGTACAGCGAGAGGAAGTCCCCTTGCGTCTCAAGATCCGGCACTGTGAAGGAGTTGAACAGCTCGGCGCTTTTCGCGGCGCCGTCAACAACACCGTCAAGCCGCTCGGCAAGGAGCAGGAGGTCGCACTTTGACGGCTCGGAGGTAAAGCCCCCCACAACTGCATGTATCGGGTGTATCGACCGCCCGCCAACGATGGTGCACAGCTCGTTGCCCAACTGCTTGATGCCTAAAGCGAGCTCCAGGAGCTCTGGGTCGCTCTGAGCCAACGGGAAGACATCATGCGTCCCTATAAAGTCCGGTGCCGCGAGGACAAACAAGTGCGTCGCATGGTTTTGCAAAAACGAGCCATAGACGAGGAGGAGCCGCAGGAGGCGGGTGCGCTCGCTCACCTCGATCCCCAACGCGTCCTCGACGGCCTGCAGCGAGGTCACGGTATGCGACGCCGAGCAGATACCGCATATCCTGCTCGCAATATAGGAGACCTCACGGTATGAGCGCCCCCGCATGAGCGACTCAAAGAAACGGGCTGCCTCGGTCACGTTCATCTCGACGGTGGTGACCGTGCCGTCCTCGACCTTGACGTGTACGTTGCCATGCCCTTCAATGCGGGCAACATGGTCTATCGAGAGCCTTCTCGTTGTCATCTACGCACCTTTCACGCCAATGGCAGCCTGCGCCTCGGCCGTGACGAGGCTGCGCGCATTAAACACCTCGAGCGCCTTGTCAAATGCCGCAGGGTCTATCCCGGCACCCGCCGCAACGCCGCGTGCCTGACGGGTATTCGCGGCCGGCGAGAGTCCTCGGCACCCAAAGCAGGGCCGCCCGCGCGAGGTACACGCGGCACCGCAGCCGTCGTTGGTGACCAGGCCAAGGCAGAGCATCCCCCGCTCATAGAAGCAGACCGTCTCTGCCAGCTTGCAGGTCCCGCATAACGTGCCGCCCTTGAGACGGGCAAACGGCACCTCTGCCAAAGCCCGCTGCAGCACCGCGACAAACTCAAGGGTGTTGATGGGGCATCCCACGACCTCATAGTCAACGGCGATGACCTCCTTGACCGGCCGCACCTCGACAGCCCCCCGCACATCGTCGGGCACCGTCGAGTAGACTGCCACACTGTTGTCGTCCTTGAGCAGCGCAAGCCCCGGGACGCCGCCGGTATGGGCACAGGCCCCTATGGTGATGACCACCGCCGCCTTCTCCCGTATAGTGTGGAGAAGCTCGAGGTCGCGCCCCACCACAACCGCCCCTTCGATGACCGCGACATCATAGTCCTCGGGCAGCGGCATACTTGAGACCAGTTGCCAGCTCACGAGCTCGAACTGGGAGAGTATGTCGAGCAGGTACGGCTCGGCATTGGTTATCTGGAGCTGACAGCCAAAGTCGCTCGCCAGCCCGAGGATGAGAACGCGGGGCTTTTGTTCCTGCATCTAGATCGCCCCCTGGATGTTCTTGGCTTCCCAGTAATTGAACACCGGGCCGTCGATACAGATGTATTGGTGTCCCACCTGACAGTGGCCGCACTTTCCCGTGCCGCACTTCATGTGGCGCTCAAACGACATATAGATCCTGTCGTAACGGATGCCCTTCTTACGCATCTCCTCGATAACGAAGCGGTACATGACCGGCGGCCCCACCACGGCCCCATAGGTGTTCTCGGGGTCAACCTCAAGGGTCTCAAACGGCTTGGTCACCAATCCCACCTTGCCCTGCCATCCCTCTTCTTCCCGGTCAACCATGAGGTGCAGGTCAAAGTCGTCGCGATGCTCCCACATCTCGAACTGCGGGCGAAACATTATCTCGGCAGACGTCTTGGAGCCGTAGATGATGGTCACGTTCCCAAACGCGTGGCGCTCGTCGTGGATATGGTTGATAAGCGACTTGAGCGGCGCGATCCCCAGCCCGCCCGCAACCAGGAGGATATCGTGTCCCTTCATCTCCTCGAAGGGGAACCCTCGCCCAAACGGCCCGCGCAGCCCCACGGTGTCGCCGCATTTCATGCGGTGCAATGCCCCGGTGACCGAGCCCGAGTTCCTCACGCACAGCTCAATGAACCCCTGCTTCGAGGGGGCCGATGAGATGGAGATAGGGGCCTCCCCCACCCCATAGATCGAGAGCTCGACAAACTGCCCGGCAGTATGGGTAAAGGACGCGCGCACCGCCGGGTCGATGAGGCGCAGCTCGAAGAGCTTCTCTGTGGCAGTGAGCTCTGTGATGGAGGTGATGCGGGCCGACCAGGGCCTATAGGGGTTCTCGCTGCGGGCCGCAACGCCTTGTGCGAGAAGCAGGCCGTCGCCGCCAAGATACCGCTGGCTGCTCATGTGCCCACCTCGTCCTCTGCCGCGTGCAGCGCCGGTACTTCCTGCCCCTCGGCAGCGGGCTGTCTTGCAAGGTAGTCGTCGCGTGTGCGGTACAGTCCCTCGATGACGCCCTTGGGGTCGATATTCGCCTTGCAGTACCTCACGCACCGCCCGCATCCCACACAGAGCATCTCCCCATATCTTGCTACATAAGATAGCAGTTTATGGTAAAACCGATGGCGTACGCGGTTACGTGGCGAGTCACGAAAGTTATGCCCTCCGGCAACTCCTGCAAACGCCGGTGAGTTACAGGAGTCCCAGACGCGCTCCCGTATGCCTCCCGCACCGCTGGGGTCGAGGGTGTCGACGATGTCGAAGCAGTAGCAGGTGGGACACGTCACGCTGCATGCGGTACAGGACAGGCAGCGGGTGCCAAGCTCCTCCCAGATCGGGTCCTTGTGCAGCGCGTCCATGAGCATGGGAAGCTCCGCAGTGTCTGGCAATGACGCAAAGGAGTCATGGAACTGCTTCGCGCGCACCTCAAAGGCGAGTATTTCCTCCGGGGTAGGCTTGCGAGGGCTAGTGGTCGCCTCAAGCAAAGAGGCGCCTTCGACCGAGTACATGGAGACCAGGTAGGAGTCCCCGATGTCATGCAGGAACAGGTCGTAGCCGCGATGGGCCTCGCCGGTCCCCCAGAGCCCACACA
>JAITNB010000116.1 GCA_031290695.1 Coriobacteriales bacterium
GCCGGCCGCTTTGGTGCAGCCGGCGCCACCGTGGTCATCGAGGAGGCCCTCACTGGCCCCGAGTGCTCCCTCCTCGTATTTGCCAGCGGCACCACCACGCTCCCTATGGCCCCCGCCCAGGACCACAAGCGCGCCTACGAGGGCGACACCGGCCCCAACACCGGCGGTATGGGCGTCTATTCCCCCGTCCCCATCGTCACCAGTGACGAATACGCTACGATGCTCGCTCTTATGGACAAGACCGTGGCTGCCCTCGCACAAGAAGGCATCGACTACCGCGGCGTCCTCTATGGCGGCTTCATGCTCACCCCGCAGGGCCCCAAGGTACTCGAGTTCAACGTGCGCTTTGGCGACCCCGAGACCCAGGTGATCCTCCCGCGCCTCAAGACCAGCCTCCTCGAGGTCATGCTGGCCACAGCCAACGGCACGCTTGCAAACGTCACCCTCGACTGGGACGACGCCTGGGCCGTAAGCGTCGTGCTTGCCAGCGCCGGCTACCCTGGTGATTACGAGAAGGGCAAGCCCATCACCGGCATCGAGGCTGCCGCGGCCCTGCCCGGCGTCACCGTCTATCACGCCGGCACCACCCGCACAGCAGACGCGAAAGCAGTCGTAACCAACGGCGGCCGCGTGCTCAACGTCACCGCCCTCGGCCCCACCTTCGAGGCCGCCCGCACCCGCGCCTACGAGGCGGTAGGCCTCATCGACTTTGAGGGCAAGCAATACCGCAAGGACATAGGGGCGCGGGCCCTGCGCGGAAGAAGTGCTTGGAATGGGGTCAGCAATGAATAACAACCAACTGGCCGCCACCATCCTCAACGCTACACACGCCTATCAAGGATGCTTCCTGAGTGTTGACCAGGTTGAGCTCGAACTGCCCAACGGCCACCTTACAACCCATGACATCGTGCGGCATCCCGGCTCGGTCGCCATCATCGCGTTGGACGACCAGGGGCGCGTGCTGCTCGTACACCAGTATCGCACCGCGCTCGAACGCGTGACCCTTGAGATCCCCGCTGGCAAGCTCGACCCCGGCGAGGAGGCGCTCGGCTGCGCACAACGCGAACTCCAGGAGGAGACCGGCTACCACGCCCACAACCTGCGCTACCTGGCCCCCATCGCCGTAGCGGTAGGCTACTCCGACGAGATTATCCACCTGTTCATGGCCACCGGCCTTGAGCCTGGCGACGCGCAGCCCGACGACGACGAGTTTGTCGCCAGTACCTGGATGCCCCTCGAAGACCTCATAGACGAGGTCCTCGACGGCAAGATAGAGGATTCGAAGACGGTTATTGCCGCCCTCTTATGCGACGCCATCAGCAGACGGCTCTGAGCGGCGTCTTCGCCTTCAACCGGGCTCCCACGCTCAGTTACGTATTCGTATACGCGCCTGTCGCGTGAGACCCCGCTTTCAGGCGAATCCACTCGCCCAGAGCCGTCTGCTGGCTATCGGCTCTGAGCGGCGTCTTCGCCTTCAACCGGGCTCCCACGCTCAGTTACGTATTCGTATACGCGCCTGTCGCGTGAGACCCCGCCCGCTACACCACAGCCGTAATAGCGGCAACGGCGCGCTCGGTGCCAAAGTAGGAGCTTGACAGGGTGAGGTGGTAGTTCTCCACCTGTCCCCAGCGGCGGTCGGTGTACTGCTCGTAGAACGAGCTCCGGTTGCGGTCGATGCGCTTGATACGTGCAATAGCTGTCGCCTCATCGAGGTCGTTGCGTTGCATTACCCGCGCTACGCGGCACTCCCAGTTGGCGTGGATGAACACATTGAGCACATCAGGACACTCCGCTAAAAAGTAGTCGGCGCTGTGTCCAACAATCACGCACGGTCCCTCTGCGGCAATCTCCTTGATAATGCGCGACTGCACCAAGAACAACCGGTCCGAGAGCGGCAGAGAGTCCTCGTCCCTGCTGGCACCGGCACCCGTGCGCGCCAGCAGGGACGCCAGCTTGCCCATGACCCCCTCGCCCGACGTCGTTACAAAGTCAACGTCGATGTCGCCCAGCTGCGCCACACGCCGTATGAGCTCCTTGTCGTAATACGCATATCCCAGCGCCGCGGCAACCTTCTCGCCTATCTCGCGCCCGCCGCTGCCATACTGGCGGCTTATCGTGATAATCTTTCCAGCCATCTTCACCTCAGTCAACCGTTGCGATTCCCTTACGCTTTTGCAGTAAACGCACTTTGTACTGTACCATAGTACCGTAAGTTTGGAGACTACCCCATGCCCAAAGTGACAAAGACAGCTCCGGATAAGCCCGTGACCCCCCCGCCCGCAAGCGCCCCGGCTTCCCCGCAACCCGCCCCACTCCGCAGCGACTTTACCCGCCGCGAGTTCTTTGCGACCCTCATGGGCGCCTCTGCCGTCGCCGTTGCCGCAGGCAGCCTGGGTCTCGCCGGCTGTTCTCCCGAGGGCGAGGACAAGAGCGAGCTTGAGACCATCGTCGCGCAGACGGCGCAAGACGCACCGGTTGCGACCCTCAATGTTGCAGAGGATCAGGTCGTCGCGGCCAGCGACTTTGAGGAGGCCCCCTACACCAACTACCTCGTGCTGGAGAAAACCTTCGACCTCCCCATCAACACGCTCATCTTCCAGGATAGCCCGCGCTTCCTTGCAACCCTCATGCCGGGCGCGCAGGGCGAGGCGCTCACCAAGATGGGCTTCTTCGACCTTGAGGCCGGTGCGATGACGGTTGTTATGGAGCAGGCGCTCGCGCACGACGAAGACTATGTGCTCTACGATGTACGCGCCAACGACACCACCATCATCTGGGTGGAGTGCAACCTCGCAACCGCAAACTGGCGGGTCCACCTCGCTCCGGTGACGCAGTACGGCACCAACGCCGCCGCGCCCCTCGGTACGGCGCACCTGGTTGACGAGGGCGGGATCGACTATGAGCCGCCCCAGCTCTGTGTGAGCGGCACCAAGGCGTACTGGACGGTCATGCCCGACCCCAACGGCCCCGCAAGTCAGGAGGACTCCTACTTCAAGGCAGCCGCGGTCTTATCCACAGGAGATGCGGTGGCAGAGGTTGAGACGGTCTGCGTCTCCCACGGACGCATGATAACCAACCCGCGTGCCACGCAAGGCATCGTCACGGTGGTGCCGCGCGTCGACATCGACGGCATCTACTACCAGATAACCGCGCTTGACGAGAGCAGCAACGCCGTGGTCGCGGTTGACATCCTGCCGCAGTCGATGCGCGTTATAGAGGCGGTCTACATGGGCGGGAGCTTTAGTTTTTGCACTGAGGATAATTACGAGTACGCCGAGGGCCTGCAATTCTATGGCACGTACCGTGAACTAGCAAGCGGCAGTTACCTGCACGTCAACCGTATGCCCACGGTCGCGCCGGTGCTCATGGGCGACATCCTCATCGTCAAGTCGACCAAGAGCGTGGTGGGTATTGACGCACAGGCGCAACGCTTCTTCGCTATCGACACGCTCGCCGACTGCGCCACCTACGGCGATGTACTGGCAGCCTGCGGCGTACAAGACAAAGTGGTGACCTACACCACGGTAACCCCCCGCGAAGGCGGCGGCGCAGGCACCACAAAGGTCCGCGTATTCGCAAAAGCAACAAGTGCAGAGGCAGGTGTGGAGGCAGGCGCGGAGACGGATGGGGAGACAGGCGAGTCTTGAATCACTTCCATTAATCGACGTTTTTAGCTGGTCTTTAGATGGCAATACCATTGGCTTGACATCTTTCATAATGTCTTCAGTTGAACATCATGGTGTGCCTTCATCTAGCTGGGACTGGTCTATAATCTACCTCGACGCTAGTACCAAAAGCTAACGTTATAATATTCTATCATTGGAGTTTAACATGTTTAAGAGCATCCGAAGTGTCTTCACAAGTATTATGTTCATAATCGCGGCAATGCTCCTCGTGGTACAAATCGCCGCATGTAGCCCTTCAAGCAATACAGATGACCAGTCTGTGAGTGTGCCTGAGCCTGACATCGCGCAGGATACTATGAGCGCCACAGGTACCGATTACACGATAAGGAATTGTTGATAAATAACTTGACTATTCACGCGGAGAAATGGAGTAATTCCAAGAGGGGTAAGCAGGCTCGTTCTTAATGTTCACCCTCGCCAGGTCCTCATCACCGACCTTTACCCCGAGCTCGTAGGTGCGCTCGTCTTTGGCGCATATGACCTTAAGCCCGGCCGTGGTCGTCGTGCTTCCGATCAGGGCAATCACTGCCTCGACGCTGACGAGCGGCTGGC
>JAITNB010000006.1 GCA_031290695.1 Coriobacteriales bacterium
CCGGCCCGTTTGGCAGGGATGGGGTCGAGCCCCAGCTCTGCGGCCATAACGCCGGCCAGGTACGAGACCTCAAGTGAGTGGTTGAGGACGTTTTGGCCATAGGAGGTCCTGAACTTGAGGCGTCCCAGGGTCTTGATAATCTCGGGATGCAGGTCGTGTATGCCGGTGTCGAAGGCTGCCTGATCCCCTGCTTCCTGCACTTGGCGAAAGACCAGGTCGGTGGCCTTGTTAAACATCTCCTCAATGCGCGCAGGATGAATGCGCCCGTCGGCAATGAGGTTCTCAAGGGTGATGCGCCCGATCTCGCGACGCACGGGGTCAAAGCTTGAGATGACGACCGTCTCGGGCGTGTCGTCGATGATGAGGTTGATGCCGGTGATCTGCTCGAAGGTGCGGATGTTGCGGCCCTCTCGACCGATGATGCGCCCTTTGAGGTCGTCTGACGGGATGGTTACCGAGGAGACGGTATGCTCGGCGGTGTGATCGGCGGCAACACGCTGGATAGCAAGGCTCAATATCTCACGCGACTTCTTGTCGGCCTCGCTACGCGCCTGTTGCTCGGTGTCACGGATGATGGCGGCTGCCTCACGGGTGACGTCGCTGCGCACACTGTCAAGCAGCTCTGCCCGCGCATCATCGGCAGACATACCTGCAACACGTTCGAGGTTCTGCGAGGCCTCCTCAAGCGCGCTGCTAAGGTCACGCTCCTTGCGTTCCACCTGTCCGCTCAGTGACGAGAGCTGATGCTCGCGCTGATCCAATGCCTCGGCGCGTTTATCGATGCTCTCCTCGCGCTGCATCAGGCGGTTCTCCAGTGACTTGACTTCCTTACGGCGTTCGTTTATCTCTTTGTCGGCCTCGCCTTTCATCTGATACGCAACGTCCTTGGCCTCGACCAGGGCCTCGCGACGCATGGTCTCGGCCTGCTTCTCGGCATCCTTGACCAGACGTTCGGCATTGTCCACAGCGTTTTTGGCAGCGCTGTTGAGGACATATCGCGTAACGACAAAACCGAGAGCGATACCAACAAGCAAGGTTATCACACAGGCAATAACCACAACCAATATTTCAGGCATCGGCCTCTCCTTTCAGTAGCTTTAGTCTTCTCGGGTTTGGATGCCCTACCAAAAAAGCCGGATACAGCATCCGGCATCATGATCGAACCCGCACAAAGGACACGCGTCGTTATCAATCTGTAAAATGTATATCTACGCGCCCCCAGGGGGCGATCGAAATGCCTGGTTACATGGTAGGCTACGCGTCGAAAATCGTCAACTGTAATATCGCTTTTTGACAAATCTCCGCAGAAAATCCTTTGCTCAGAAGATGACGGAACCGTGCTTCGCGCTGATTCTTGGCACGGGTATGGTAACGCTCCAGCAGCGAACAGGCGCGCTCCAGCTCATCGGCCCCTCCAAAGTATGCGTCGGGATAGCCTTCAAACTGCTCAAGGCATACCCCAAAGCGCTGCAACTCCCTCTCGATGCGTTTTTGCCCCCACCCCCTCCGCAGCTTGCCATTGACATAGAAGCGGGTGAAGCGCTCATCGTCAACCAGGCCGCTCTCCTGCGCATCCTCGACAATCACCTTGACGACTTCTGGGGAGAACCCCGCAGCACATAGGCGCTGCTCGAGCTCCAGCGTCGTGCGGTCGCGGGCGGCTATGAGGCGGTCACGCCTAACACAGGCCCCACGATATTGCTCCTTGAGGTCGAGCGTATGCCCATCAGGCATCGGCAGGGGCCTCATCGGTGGCAGCATCAGGCACCAAGGGCGCTTCGGGCGTTGGGAGTACGTTGGTCTTGTCGAGCCCGAGGGCGATGCGTATCTTGGCCTCTATCTCGTTGCGGAGGTTGGGGGTTATGCGCAGGAGGTCCTTGGCGGCCTCGCGGCCTTGGCCGAGCCGCTCGTCGCCGTAGGTAAACCATGAGCCAGCCTTCTTAACGATGCCTTCCTCAACGCCAAGGTCGACGATACAGCCTTCTTTGGAGATACCCTCTCCATACATGAGGTCGAACTCGGCCTGCCTAAACGGGGGCGCCACCTTGTTCTTGACCACCTTGGCACGTACGCGGTTACCCACCGGGTCGGTACCCTTCTTAATGATGTCGATCTTGCGTATGTCGATGCGCACGGATGAGAAGAACTTGAGGGCGCGGCCGCCGGTGGTTGTCTCGGGGCTGCCAAACATGACGCCTATCTTCTCGCGCAGCTGGTTGATAAAGATACAGGTGGTGTTTGACTTTGACAGCGAGCCGGCGAGCTTGCGCAGTGCCTGGCTCATCAGGCGGGCTTGAAGCCCTATATTGCTGTCCCCGATCTCGCCTTCGATCTCGGCACGGGGAACAAGGGCGGCAACGGAGTCGATGACGATAGCGTCGATGGCGCCGGAGTGCACAAGCATGTCACATATCTCAAGGGCCTGCTCGCCAGTATCGGGCTGGGATATGAGGACCTCGTCAATATCGACCCCCAGCCGCGCAGCATAGCCGGGATCAAGGGCGTGCTCGGCATCGATGAACGCCACGATGCCGCCCAGGGCCTGTGCCTCGGCGAGTATCTGCAGGGCAAGGGTGGTCTTGCCGCTCGACTCGGGGCCAAAGATCTCTACGATACGCCCGCGCGGGACACCGCCGATGCCCAACGCGGCATCAAGGGCCAGCGCACCGGTGGGGATGATCCCTATCTCAAAGCTTGGGCCGCCCTCGCCATAGCGCATGATGGCGCCCTTGCCAAACTTCTTCTCTATCTGCTCGGTCGTGATCTCCAGCGTCTTGCTCTTTTCCAGGTCCATCTGGCCGCTCCATTCGTCTCTGATTGGTTGTTTCATTGTCTTAAGGTTATCCGAACAAGTGTTCGGTGTCAATCCATTACACACATTTTCTTTTGTTTTTCTTGATGATTTTGCTGCGAAAAGGCGAGCATGCCCCGCTTTCGAACCGTGGGTTTTGAAAACCTGAACACAACCTTGCCCGCAGTTAAATCAATCTTGAAGCGAATCCAAAAGCAGGGTTAAGGCCGCCTGGGTTGCCGCGAGCCGTATCTGGGCGCGTGTTCCGGTGAGATGGAGAAGCCGGGCCTGTGCATTGCCGTCGCGGGCAAGCCCCATCCAAACAGTACCAACGGGCTTCTCAGCAGAGCCACCACCGGGCCCGGCGATGCCAGTCACGCTCACAGCGAGGCTGGCATCGAGGGCTGCGCAGGCCCCCAGGGCCATGCGCAAGGCGACGGGCTCGCTCACCGCGCCATACTCCGCAAGCATCTCAACAGGCACCCCCAGGCGCACCGTCTTGACCTCGTTGGCATAGCTCACAACGGCACCCTTGAATACGGCCGACGAGCCGGCCGTTTGCGTGATGGCCGCAGCAACGAGGCCGCCGGTACACGACTCGGCTGTCCCAAGGCTCACTCCTGCCCGTTGCGCACGTTCGATGACTTGGGATGCCAGTGAGCCAAGGTCGTCGCAAGGCGATGGGGACAGGCAGGGGGAGGACGGCAGTGCAGGGGCAAAGGCATTAGCGGGCTTGAGGGGGAGGCCGAGAACGGCGCTTGACTTGAGGAAGTAGTCGGCAAGGGAGAGGAGGGTGAGGAGCAGGGCAATGCCCATGACGGTCCATGACACAACATAGAATGCCTCGTAGATGGGATTGCCCGCGTCAACGATGGCCGAGCTGCCCTTGATGATAAAGAGGATGACCGCGATAATCTGGAACACGGTCTTGACCTTGCCAAGCCAGCTGGCGGCGATGACGACGCCCTCAGAGGACACCACCATGCGCAGGCCCGACACGAGGAACTCGCGCGCGAGAATGACGAGCACCACCCAGGCGGGCAGTTCTCCAAGCTCGATAAGGGCGAGCAGGGCGGCGGCAACGAGTATCTTGTCGGCGATGGGGTCAAGGAACTTGCCCAGCGTGGTTATCTCGTTGCGCGAGCGCGCGAGGTAGCCGTCGACGCCATCGGTGAGGGCAAGGAGCGCAAAGACTGCAGCGGCGACCCAGGGCTTGACCCAGTGCGCTGGCTCAGGGTCGGGAAACCAGCTAGGCCAGGGGGCGAGCAGCACAAAGATGAAGACGGGGATGAAGACGATGCGTGCCATCGTGACGATGTTTGCCGGTGTGAGGATCGCGCGGTATGGATGCTTCTGCGTCACAATGCCTCCGCGTAGAGTTCGTAGCAGGATGCCTGGACTATCCTAGCACGAACGACGCTGCCTGGCACGCCTGTGTCGAGGTGGGTCACGCCGTCGACCTCGGGGGCCTGGCCTTTGGTGCGGCCCCAGGGGCCCTCGTCGTCGACGCCGCACACGAGCACCTCGGCCTCGCTGCCCACCTGGGCGGCCGCGCGCGCAAACCCGGCAACGTCGGCGCGGTCTCGCAACCGCTGGGCGCGGGCCCTGCGGGTGCGTAGCGGCACCTGGTTGGCGCACTCCCCCGCCGGGGTGCCGTCCTCTCGCGAGTACACAAACACGCCCGCATAGTCGAGCTGCGCATCATCGACAAAGTGCTCAAGCTCGCGCGCGTCCTCGCGTGTCTCACCAGGAAAGCCCGCTATGAGCGACGTGCGCAGCGTAACGCCGGGCAGCGCCTCGCGTATGGTGCGGATACGTGCGAGGTAGTCCTGCCCGCTGCCCGCCCGGTTCATCGCACGCAAGATGCGGGCGCTGGCGTGCTGGAGGGGGATGTCGAGGTAGCGGCAGATGTTAGGATGCGCGGCCATCGTCGCAAGCAGCTCGCCCGTGACACCCTGCGGCTGCAGGTACATGACGCGAAACCAGGTATGCGGGAAGCAAACAGCAAGCGTGTCGAGGAGTTGCGCGAGGTTGTGGGGCGAGGGTGAAGGGCAGGTGTCGAGGTCATGGGCCCAGATGCCGGTGTCCTGGCCGATGAGGATTATCTCATGCACACCGCCCGCAACCAGGCCCTCGACCTCGGCGACAAGGGCAGGGGCAGGAGTGCTGCGGTAGGGACCGCGGATTGCGGGGATGGTGCAGAAGGAGCAACGCCGGTCACAGCCGTCGGAGACCTTGACGTAGGCCCACGGGGCGTCAACAACGCGCAGGAGGGAAGGTGGCGACGAGGAGGACGACGCAAAAGACGCAGGAACCGT
>JAITNB010000029.1 GCA_031290695.1 Coriobacteriales bacterium
TGAGGGGTAGCCTGCCAGCATGTGCTCCTGCGCCTCAATGCGGTCATCCTCGACGGCAACGGCCTGGACGCGCAGCCAGGCACCATCGGCAAACGCGCATATCTCGATCTTGGGGTTTGCGCCTATCTGCTTCGAGACGTCCTTGACCTTTCCCGTTTGGATGTAAAGCTTATCCTCAAACAGGTCGATGGTCCCAAACGCGCGGACGCGCGGCTGGTCGCCATCGACCGTCGCCAGGTAATAGGTCTCGCACTTCTTCAAGAACTCATAGACTTCCTGCATAAAACGCCTCCATTCAATATGGTTATAGTGCGTCTGACCAGACGCACTATAACCATAGCACGTATCAGGGGAATAGCAAGGGTCTTTAGCGGGAATCCCCAAAGAAACCTGCAGTGCCCGCACGTCTGGCGGCGGCGGCGCACGCGTCTATGCCCACACGCCACGCACGCACGTTCGCCCTTCTCCGCAGCTAAAATCGCTACCGCTTACGACACAATTCGCGCTGCTTGAACCGTAGGCCCCTCTATGGGTGGCAAAGCTGTGCGAGAATAGCCGGATACCCTTTTTAGTGTGGGAGGAAGCCCTATGGCCCATATCATTGTTGACCAATACTACTGCAAGGGCTGCGGCCTTTGCGTCGATACCTGTCCGCAGGACATCATGGCGCTTGACCAGGAGGTCATCACGCAGAAGGGGTACCACCCCGCAATCTGCATCGACCAGTCGCGCTGCACCGGCTGTACCAGCTGCGCGCTCATGTGTCCCGACGTCGCCATCACGGTGGAAAGGTAGGTGTGCCATGACAGATAAGGCCGCGACCTCTGCAACCGCAACTGCCCCCGCAACCGCCGCCCCCGCAACCGCCCCCGCCCCCGAGAAAGTCCTCATGAAGGGCAACGAGGCGCTCGCTGAGGCGGCACTGCGCGCCGGATGCCGCCACTTCTATGGCTACCCCATAACCCCACAGACCGAGCTCGCCGCCTACATGGCCAAACGTATGCCCAAGATAGGCGGCACCTACCTGCAGGCCGAGAGCGAGATCGCCGCCATCAACATGGTGTACGGCGCGTCGGCCGCCGGGGTGCGCGTCATGACCTCAAGCTCGTCGCCGGGTATGAGCCTCAAAGGCGAGGGCATCTCCTACATGATAGGCGCCGACCTGCCCGCCGTCATCATCAACGTGCAGCGCGGCGGCCCCGGCCTGGGCGGTATCCAACCCAGTCAGGCCGACTACTGGATGGCCACCCGCGCCACTGGCCATGGCGACGGCCACGTCATCGTCTTTGCGCCCTCCACGGTGCAGGAGATGGCCGACCTCGTGTCAAAGGCCTTCGACGTGGGCGACCACTACCGTGTGCCCGTGATGATACTTGCCGACGGTATGCTCGGCCAGATGATGGAGCCCGTCGTTTTGCCAACGCCTGTTGACGAGGCGCAGCTTCCCGCCAAGCCCTGGGCGGCGTGCGGCCACCGGGGCGAGCGTCCGCACAATGCGGTCAACTCACTGTACCTCGTCACGCAGGACCTTGAAGACTCGGTACTGCGCCGCCACGAGCGCTACCAGCTCATCAAGGCCACCGAGCAGCAGGCCGAGTGCTACCTCACCAGCGATGCCAGCGTCGTCGTCGTCGCCTACGGCGCGGCCGCCCGCATCGCCCGCAGCGCGGTCAACAAGGCGCGCGCGGCCGGAGTCAAGGCCGGTCTTATCCGCCCCATCACGCTCTGGCCGTACCCCGCACAGGCTATCGACGAAGCGGTTCCCACGGCGCAGGCCTTTCTGGCCGTCGAGCTCTCAACCGGCCAGATGGTCGACGACGTGCGCCTCGTGGTCAACGGCCGTCGCCCCGTGAGCTTCTTTGGCCACACCGGCGGCATCCTGCCCACGCCCAGCGAGGTCCTCGTCGCCATCCAGAAGGCGGCTGCCGGCGAGCAGTTCGATATCCTGCCGTTCCAAAGCCAACTCACCAGCACACCGGGAGGTGCCCAATGAGTACCCTCAACGCAACAAAAGACAAGATTGCAGATAAGCCCGTGGGCAAACCCAAGACGTTGTTCGCCCGGCCCCACGCCCTCGCCCCCGTTATCACCAACTACTGCCCCGGCTGCTCGCATGGCATCGTGCAGCGCCTTGTGGCAGAGGTGATCGACGAGCTGGGCATCGAAGGCACCACGGTGGGCGTGTGTCCGGTGGGGTGCAGCGTCACCGCCTACGACTTCTATAGCTGCGACATGGTGCAGGCCGCCCACGGCCGCGCCCCTGCGGTGGCAACCGGCCTCAAGCGCTCCCTGCCGGGCAGCGCGGTCTTCACCTATCAGGGCGACGGCGACCTCGCGAGCATCGGCATGGCCGAGACGGTACATGCCGCCACCCGCGGCGAGAAGATCACCGTCATCTTCATCAATAACGCGATCTACGGTATGACCGGCGGCCAGATGGCTCCTACGAGCCTGCCCGGGCAGGTCACGCAGACGTCCCCCTACGGCCGCAACATCGAGACCGACGGCTACCCCATCCGCGTGTGCGAGCTGCTTAGCACGCTCGACGGCGTGGCCCTCGCCCAGCGCGTCACCGTCGACACCCCCAAGAACGTGCGTGCCGCCAAACGCGCCATCAAGAAGGGCTTCGAGTACCAGCTCGAGGGCCTGGGCTACTCCATCATCGAGGTCGTCGCGACCTGCCCCACCAACTGGGGCTTCGACCCCACCAAAGCCATCCACTGGATGCAGGAGAACATGCTGCCCTACTATCCCCTGGGCACCTACAAAGACATAAAAGCCCAGCCCGCAAGTGCAAGCGAGGTGCCCCATGGCTGATATGTTTCAACCCTTGAATATCATGCTGGCGGGGTTTGGCGGCCAGGGCATCCTGTTCGCGGGCAAGCTCGTCGCCTATGCCGGCCTCATCGACGGCCACGAGGTCTCGTGGCTGCCCTCCTACGGCCCCGAGATGCGGGGCGGCACGGCGAACTGTAGTGTCTGCCTCAGTGACGACCCCATCGGCTCGCCGCTTATCACCGAGCCCGGTGCCCTCGTTGCGATGAACGTCCCCTCGTTTGACAAGTTCATCGACTCCGTTGTCCCCGGCGGCGTGGTTGTTGTCGACAAGACGATGGCCAACGTCTGTCCCATGCGCGAGGACCTCCGCTTCTGCGCCGTCCCCGCCACCCAGCTCGCTGAGGACAACGGCCTCAGCGGCCTGGCAAATGTCATCCTCGTAGGCAAGCTCCTCCAGATGACGGGCTTTAGCACACAGGGCTCGCTCAACAGTGCCATCGAAAAGAGCGTCTCCGCCAAACACCTCGACCTGCTGGAACACAACAAGAAGGCCCTCGCTTTGGGTATGGCTTTCCTCCCCGAGCAGGATTGCAGGTAATGGCTTCCTGTAAGCGGCGCAAACGGCTTCAAACAGGATCCAGAGGTTTAGAGAAAGGACCAGCATGACACAGGACGCCGCCATCAACCCGGGCAAGCTGGCAATTGACCAGGTGCCTCGCAGCCAGTTCAAGGAACTCGCCCAGCGCATCGCGGGGCTTCGTGATGCCTGCGGCTACACGCCAGACGAGTTTGCAGACAAGCTCGGCGTTGACCGTGAGGTCTATGCCGCCTACGAGGAAACGGGGTTCGACGTCCCGGCAAGCCTGCTTATGCATATTGCCCACGTCTGCAACGTAGACATGGCCGTCCTCCTCACCGGCACCTCCAGCAAGCTCGACACCTACCAGGTGGTACGCGCAGGCAAGGGGAGGGTCGTCGACCGGTTTCCCGGCTACCACTTTCAAGACCTCGCCTACAACTACCACAACAAGGTCATGCAGCCGCTGCTCGTCACCCTCGACCCCAACGAAGAGCCCGCCGCGCTGGTGGCCCATGCCGGTCAGGAGTTCAACTATGTGACGCAGGGCACCGTGCTCCTGGCCTTTGCCGACCGCGAGATCGAGCTTAACGCAGGTGACAGTGTCTACTTCAACCCGCACCTGCCGCACGCCCAACGCTGCGGCTCGAGCACTCCCGCCACGTTTGTCACGATGATCACCGAATAGGCTTCCTGTGAGCTAACGAGGAGAACCCATGAACTACCTGCTCAACACCTACTGCCCCCGTATCGCGTTTGACTCCTACGAGGACTTCTTCAACAACTTCACCATAGACGTGCCGGCGAACTTCAACTTTGGCTACGATGTTGTCGATGAATGGGCGCGCGTCGAGCCCGCCAAGCGCGCGCTCGTGTGGTGCGACGATACCGATGCGGAGAAGACCCTGACCTTCTCCGAGATAGCGCGTCTCTCCAATAAATTGGCAAATGTTTTAGCAGATTTAGGCATCACCAAGGGCGACGTCGTCCTGCTCATCCTGCGCCAGCGCTGGGAGTATTGGGTGTGCGCGACGGCACTGCATAAGCTGGGCGCCATCCTCGTCCCGGCCACCTTGCAGCTTACCAAGAAGGACATCGCCTACCGTGCCAATGCGGCCGGCGTCAAGGCGGTCATCGCGCTCAACGACCCCTACGCGCTGGGCCAGATAACCGCCGCCCGTCCCGATGCCCCCACCATAGAGCACCTCATCGTCGTCAACGCCCCGGTGGGGGAGGCGCCGGAGGGCTGGCTCTCCTTCGAGCAGCTCCTTGACGCCGCCAGCGAGCACTGGGCGCGACCCACCGGCACGGCCGCCACGAGCAACGACGACACCATGCTCATCTACTTCACCAGCGGCACCACCGGCCTTGCCAAGATGTGCTGCCACAACTTTGTGCATCCCCTCGGCCACATCCTCACGGCCACCTACTGGCAGCAGGTGCAGGAAGACAAGCTCCACTGCTCCGTCACCGACAGCGGCTGGGCTAAGTTTGGCTGGGGCAAGATCTACGGCCAGTGGATCGCCGGCGCAACCGTCTTTGCCTACGACACCCTCAGGTTCGACCCTCTCAAGCTGCTCAAACGCATCGAGCACTACCAGGTCACCACGTTTTGCGTGCCGCCCACGATGTACCGCTTCATGCTCCAGGAGGACGTCGCCGCCTTTGACCTCTCAAGCGTTCGCAACTTCACGACTGCCGGCGAGCCTCTCAATGCCGAGGTCACCAACCAGTGGTACAAGCTCACCGGCAAGAAGATCCGCGAGGGCTTTGGCCAAAGCGAAGGCCCCGTGCTCGTTGCCACCTTCCCCTGGGTCGACCCCCAGCCCGGCTCGATGGGCAAGCCCTCTCCGCTCCTCAACATCCAGCTCCTCGACAACGCCGGCACCCCCGTCGACGACGGAGACGAAGGCAACATCTGCGTCACCGGTCTCAGGGAGGCCTACCCCCCCGGCCTCTTTACCGGCTACTATAAAGATGTGGATAAGACCGCGCAGTCCGTTGGCGGCGACTACTACAACCTGCACGACGTGGCATGGCGCGACTCTAACGGCTACTATACCTTCGTGGGCCGCAACGACGACGTCATCAAATGCTCCGGCTACCGCATTGGCCCCTTTGAGGTCGAGAGCGCCCTCATCGAGCACCCCGCCGTCGTCGAGTGCGCCGTCACCGCCGCCCCCGACCCCGTGCGCGGCAGCGTGGTCAAGGCAACCATCGTGCTTGCCCACGGCTACACTGCGTCAGATGAGCTCACCCGCGCGTTGCAGGACCACGTCAAAACCACCACCGCCCCCTACAAGTACCCCCGCATTGTCGAGTTTGTCGACGAGCTCCCCAAGACCATTGGCGGCAAGATCAAGCGCGCCCAGATACGGGCCGAGGACGAAGGTTGTGCCTGGGAGGATTGAGTTTGTCCTCAACAAGCGCTAGAGTGTCTCATACCAACGAAAACGAGGAGCAGATGGCAACCGAACTCGAATGTCAGGGACTTACCAAGTATTATGCGGGCGTCCCGGCACTTAACGGCATAACCTTTAGCATACCAACCGGCAGGATCGTGGGGCTTATCGGCCCCAACGGGTCGGGCAAGACCACCCTCATCAAGCTGGCGGCAGGCCTGCTCACGCCTACGGGCGGCAGCGTGCTCGTGGGCGGCAACAACCCGGGAGCGGTGAGCAAGGCCCAGGTCTCCTACCTGCCCGACCGCAACTACCTCAGCAACTGGATGAAGGTCAAGGACAGCCTTGACTTCTTCGAGGCGTTCTATGCCGACTTCGAGCGGGCCGTCGCCCTCGACATGCTCGCACGTCTCCAAATCCCCATCGACGCCCGCGTCAAGACACTGTCGAAGGGAACCAAGGAGAAGGTCCAGCTGGTGCTCGTCATGGCCCGCCGCGCGCGCCTCTACCTGCTCGACGAGCCCATCGCCGGCGTCGACCCCGCCACGCGTGACTACATCCTGCGTACCATCGTGCAAAACTACAACCGCGAGGCGTCCATCCTCATCTCGACGCATCTCATCGCCGACGTTGAGCCGGTGCTCGACGACTTTGTCCTGCTCTACTACGGCACCATCGCCGCCTGTGCCTCGACGGCAAGTGTGCGCGAGCAGGGCTACGGCTCCCTCGACACCTATTTCAGGGAGGCATTCAGTGTTAGGTAGACTTATAGCCTATGACTTCAAGGCGCTAGGCAGGTCCCTGTTGCTGGTGCAGCTGCTGGTTTTGCTTGTTGCCCTGGGTACGACCGCTGCGCTTACCCTGTATCTCCGCTCTATGGCAGGTGCGGTAAATGGCGCGTCGGCAGAGCGCATGATGCAAATAGCCGGTGTGCTAATCGTTCTGGTGACCATGCTGTTCATCGCCGCCCTTCTCGCCTCGTCTTTTGTGACACTCTTCCTCGTTGCCCGCCACTTCTACAAGAACCTCCTCGGCGACGAAGGGTACCTCAGCTTTACGCTGCCGGTCACTGTTGCCCAGCATATCGCGGCCAAGACCATCTCGGGCCTCATCTGGGTGCTTTTCAACGGGGTGGTCGTCACGCTCTCAATCGGGGTGCTCGTGTATTTTGGCACGGCACAGGCCGGCCTCATAAACAGCGAGGTCCTGCACATCACCGACGAGATGTTTCGCCAGTTCGTTGCCAATAACGGCCTCCTGCTCTTTGCCGAGCTCCCTGTGTATGCCTTCGTGGGTGCCATCAACCAGTTGCTGCTCGTCTATTTTGCCATCGCGGCCGGTGCTGCCCTGGCAAACAAGCACAAGGTCGCCATAGCCGTCCTTATCTACCTGGGTGCCGGTTTTGTTGCCAATATCGTGAGCTCGGTGGCACAGGCGATCGCGGGTGCCGTCGCCGTGAACAGCGCAGACTTCATAGCCTTTGCCTACACAGGAGACTTCCACGGCCTCATCGCCTATTACCAGGTCACCTTCCTTGCCATAACCATCGTCTCGGCGCTTCTCATCGTCGTCTACTACGCCCTCACGCACTACCTGCTCAGCAACCGGCTCAACCTCGAATAGAAACGGGGCTCCACCATGGGCGAACAAAAGGTCACTATCGTCAAGGACGGCCCCTATATGGTCTCAGGCGTGGTCCCGCTCAACGAGAGGATCATGGTCTCCAACGGCCATCACCGCGAGTACAAGCCCGGCCGTACCTTTCCCCTTGCAGACAAGTACGCGCTCTGCCGCTGCGGCCACTCCTCCAACCCGCCCTTCTGCGATGGCACGCACGTCCATGAGCATTTTGACGGCACCGAGGTTGCGAGCACCAAGCCCTTTGATGAGCGCGCACAGGTCTTTGAGGGCTCTACGCTCGACCTTTACGACGACAACCGCTGTGCCTTTGCCCGCTTCTGCCACCGTGAGGACGGCGAGGTGTGGACGCTTACCGAGGAGTCCGGCGACCCCGCCTTGCGCGCCGAGGCAATCCAGGCTGCGGTCGACTGTCCTGCCGGCCGCCTGGTCCAGCATGACAAACAGAACGGCTACCAGGAGATAGAGCCCACGCTAAAACCCGAGATAAGCATCCTGCAAGACCCCGAGCGCAGCGTAAGCGGCCCGCTCTTTGTCCAGGGCGCCATCCCGCTCGTCTCAGCCCAGGGCTTCACCTATGAACTGCACAACCGCTACGCCTTGTGCCGCTGCGGCAGCTCCTGCAACAAGCCCTTCTGCGACGCCATGCACGTAAGCATAGGCTTCCAGGACGACCTGGAGTAAACACGGTTACCCCGCGTCCTTCTCCCTCTCGATGAGGTCTACGAGCTCCTGGCGGGAGTGGACGTCGAGCTTGGCGTAGATGTTGTGGGTGTGGGTGCGCACGGTGTTCAGCGAGATGCTGAGCTTCTTGGCGATATTGTCGCTGCCGCGTCCGAGGGCAAGCAGTTCCAGGATGTCCTGCTCGCGTACCGAGAGACGCGCATTTTCCCCAATGCTCCTGCAGGCGACTATATAGGGGCGTTCAGGTGTGGGCAGCTCGTTGGCGCGAGGCGGCGCGTCCTCCTCCGCTCTAAGGTCGTCGAGGTTGAGCTCGCCTTCTGCGATGGGGGTGAAGAGGCGGTCAAAATCCTTCTCTGAGAAGACGAGCGTCGCTGAGACGAGGATGAGGAAGGCAAGCACGATATAGCAGGCCGTCTCCCCGTTGCTCCCGCTGAGCGCTGGTATGATATTGCTGCCGATAAACCAGCCGACCGCACAGCCGGCCATGAAGATGCCGCGGCCAAAGCCAAACACGATGGTCGAGGATATGCGTTTTTGGAAGACGATGAAGGCAAGCAAGCACCAGACGAGGAAGTCGAAGATGCTCGACGAGAGCGAGATGACGGCCGTGATGGGCTGGTCGTAGACCTTGAACAACGGCGTTATGGCAACCGCGACCGCGATGATCACCATAAAGAACAGATAGAGCTTGCCAAAGTTGATGCGCTGCAA
>JAITNB010000096.1 GCA_031290695.1 Coriobacteriales bacterium
CAGGGCCGCATCCTCGCCATCCTGGCACAACACGAATCGCTCACACAGCGCGAACTGCTCGACATCGCCAACATCCGCTCTGCCTCGTTGAGCGAACTCCTCGGCAAGGTCGAATCCAGTGGATATATCACACGAGAGAAGAATACCGCCGACCACAGAAACATTGACATCCGACTAACCAAAGCCGGCGAACAAGCCGCACAGGGACTCCCCCACCAACGCGCAACAATGGCGCAAGAGCTATTCTCGGCTTTGGATACAAACGAGCGTGAACAACTCGCATGCATCTTGGAGAAGCTACTGGCCTCATGGGAGTGAATTGTCTCCCCGAATGTCAGGGAAGCAGTGGTCAGAGATATCAGACGTTCCCACAGGTTGACAGGGATGTTGACAGTCAATAGTCCCCTTGGGGGGGTGCGGACCGCCAACTTTGCTGTCAACTTTGTCAAAAGACGATGAGGCTATAGGTTGGTGCGAACCCAGTCGATGTTGGCGTTCACTGTCTTCTGCAGCTCCTGTGGGGAGGAGAAGGCGTGCATGGGGCGAAGGTGCTTGACGAAGGCCACTTTTATCTCATGGTCGTAGAGGTCGCCGCTAAAATCGAGGATGTGCGCCTCTATGGTCGCAGGGACGCCCTCGAAGGTCGCGGGCACGCCAACTGAGACTGCCGTGCGGTACACATCGCCATTGAGGTACACATAGCCACCGTAGACGCCATCGCCCAGCGTCACCGAGGATGCGCTGGGGACGATATTTGCGGTGGGAAAGCCGAGGGACTGCCCCACGCGTCTGCCCGGCACGACTTGGGCACGCAGGTAGAACGGGCGGGTGAGAAGCTCATTGGCCTCGTCAAGGCGCGTGTCTTCCAAGGCATCGCGGATACGTGTTGCCGTGATGGGAAGCCCTTCTTCGCAGAGAAGTGCGTGCGCATGGATGGCACAGCTGTTCCCTGTTGCCCAGGCCTCGAGGTCGCCTACCTCGCCTGCTGCCTTGCGGCCATACCTAAAATCGGATCCCACATGAACACTTACGGGCGTCAAGGCACCGGTGAACACCTCATCAAGGAACTGCCGCGGCCCCGTGCGCGCGAGGGTCTGGGTGAAAGGGATGACCAGCACGTAATCGACCCCGCAGGTTGCCAACCATGCCAGGCGGTCTTCGTTGCTAAACACCTTGCGCACCCTGCCGGCCGGCAGGAAGAGCTCGTCGGGGTCGCGGTCGAACGTGACGACGGTGGCGGTGACCCCGCGCTCCCGCGCTTCGCGCACCGCCTCGCCGATGAGGAACTGGTGTCCCTGATGGAGCCCGTCGAACACACCCACGGCACAGACGGTTGTGCCGATGCCTGCCATGGTGGGCGTGCAGGTGATTACACGGGCATGGGCGTGGGCCTCCAGCCAATGGTTGGTAAGGGTGGTTTTATCGAACACCGCTCACACCTCCTGGGATGACGATGTGGGGGACGAGGGAGTTTGCCGTAGGGTCCCCCTGGTACAGGGCGACAAGGCGGTTGTCGTGGATGAGGGAGTAGAGGGCAGGCCGCCCGTAGCCACTCGCGCAACACCCGTCATCATTATACGTGTTTTCCTCTGAACTCTGCGGCTGTGCGCACGATGACGTGGGTTTTTGACGCAGGGGTAGTTTCCTGCCGTTTTGGATGAGCTCAAGCTCACTGCCGTCTACGGCGACAGAAGGCAGGCCGAGGGCTTGCACGGGGTCGAGGAACGCGGAGGTCAGGTCGTCCATAGCCTGTAACTCATCAAGGGTAAAGGCATCTTTGAGTGAGATGGGGCCGCAGTGGGTGCGGCGCAGCGCGCCGATATGGGCGCCGCAAGCAAGCTGCGCGCCCATATCGCGGGCAAGCGAGCGGATGTAGGTGCCCTTTGAGACGGTAAGGTGCACGTCCCAGTACCCCTCCCCCACGAGCTCAAGCGCTGCCTCGTACACGGTGACGCGGCGGGTATCCAGGTCGAGGGCAGTGCCGCGCCGGGCTGCCTCATACGCCTTCACACCGCCTTTCTTGACGGCGCTATAGCGGGGCGGGAGCTGATCGTGCTCCCCCACGAGACCTGCGACACACGACGCTGCGAACGGGAGATGGGCGAGCTTGGGGGGCACGGGCTTCTGGGTAAGTACCTCGCCCTGGGCATCGTCGGTTGTGGTGGTTGTGCCAAAGACGATGCGGGCGGTATAGGCCTTGCGGTTGGCCATAAGGTAGGGTGCCAGCCGGGTCGCGGGGCCGATGCAGACGAGGAGGAGGCCGGTAGCCAGGGGGTCGAGGGTACCGGCGTGGCCGATGCGTCCCTCTCCGGTCAAGGAGCGCAAGCGGGCGACGACGTCATGGGAGGACAGCGCGGGTGGCTTGTCAACCGCTATGATGCCTGAGAGGGTGGTTGTGCCGCGTCGTCGTTTTGCCATGGTCACTCAACTGCCAAGGCAATCCATTCCCTCAAGGGCAGGGACGAGTTTGGCAAGGGCATGTTCGAGGGTCGTGTCGATGGTGAGACCGGCAGCTGCGGCGTGACCGCCGCCGCCAAAGTTGCGCGCGATGGCACCTACGTCGCAGCCGTTCTTGGCGCGAAGGTTGACACGTACACTGTTGTCTTCCTCGCGCAACAGAGCGGCGACCTCAACACCGATGATCGAGCGTAGCACGTTGGGGAGGCTCTCGGTGTCGTCGCGGGTAACGCCCAAGTCTTTGAAGTCCTGCTCGTCAACCCATGAGTAGACAACGCGGCCGTCGCGACAAAAACGCATACGGTCGATCAAGCGGGACTCAAGTTGCATAGACGCGAAGGACTTGTTCTCGTAGACGTTTGTGCTCATCTGCGCGGGATCCACACCACAGTCAATCATGCGTGCGGCGGCGCGAAACGCCTCGACGGTGGTGTTCTGAAACGCAAAACGGCCGGTGTCGGTCATGAGGGCGACGTAACAGTAGGCCGCCATTGCCCTGGTTGGCGTGACGCCGCTCGCCTCGATGAGCTGCCATACCAGCAGGCCGGTTGCAGGAGAGGCGGTGTCGCCCAGGTAGTGGTTGGCATAGTGGAGGTAGTCGGGATGGTGGTCGATTACCAGCGTGTCGTGGGAGCGCTCCATGACGGCCACGCTATCACCGATACGTGAGGCACTGGGTGCGTCGACAGCAATAAAGAGGTCGGGGGTAGCGGTATAGTGCAGCGCGGGCGTGAACTCGTAGTTGTCGAGGAAGCGGTACAGCATCGGTGCCAGCCTGTCCTGGGCGAGCAGGCAGGTGACCGCACAGCCTTTGGCGCGCAGGAGCGCAGCGAGGGCGAGGGCCGAGCCAAGGGCGTCGCCATCGGGATTCACGTGACCGCAGATTGCCACGGTCTTCTCCCCCTCAAAGAGCGCGAGGGTGTCTTTAAGCGTCATACTTTGCTCGTTCACAATGGATTACCTGTCTCATCTTTGGGTATGGAGAGCGTGGGCGGGGTGTCCTTGAGGGCCTCGCGTATGCGCTCGGCATCGTCGATGCTGGTGTCGAGGATGAAGCGCAGCTCGGGGGTCACACGCCATCCCAGGTCGCGACCGAGCAGCGAGCGCAGGCGGCCCTTTGCGCTCACGAGCCCCTGCCCAACCTCAGTGTAGCGGTCCCTGCCAGCCGAGACAAACACGTTGGCGACGCCACGGTCCTTTGAGACCTCGACACCGGTGATGGTCACGAACGCCAGGCGGGGGTCGGAGACCTCGCTCAGGAGTATCTGGGCGAGTGCCGCGCGTGCCGCCTCGTTGACCTTTCGTGATGTTGGTGTCTGTTTCATTGCCTCATCGCCTTGTCGCTTTGCGTATCGCCATGCCTGTGCATCATGCCTCGCGGGCGACCTCGGTCACCCGGTAGCCTTCGAGTACGTCGCCCACCTTGAGGTCCTGGAAGCCCACGACGCCAATACCGCACTCGTAACCGGCACGGACGTTCTTGACATCCTCCTTGAAGCGCCTGAGTGACGCGATGGCACCCTCGTGTATGACAGTGCCGTCGCGCACGATACGTATCTTGTCGTCACGGGAAAGCTCGCCTTCCTCAACGAGGCAGCCGGCGATAGTGCCAACCTTGGGTACCTTGAACAGCTCACGTACCTCGGCACTGCCGGTGTCGGTCTCAACGATATCGGGCGAGAGCAGGCCCACGCGCGCCGCGTTGATCTCCTCGATAGCCTGGTATATGACGCGGTAGGTCTTGATCTCGACCTTCTCCCTCTCGGCCGCCTGCTTCGCCTTGGGCTGGGGTCGCACGTTAAACCCGATGATGACGGCGTCTGAGGCCGCAGCAAGCGTGACATCGGTCTCGGTGATGCCGCCCACCGCAGAGTGGATGACGTTGATGCGCACTTCGCTCTGGTCCATCTTGTCAAGCGCGTCCTGCAAGGCCTCAATCGAGCCCTGTACGTCGGCCTTGACCACCAGGTTGAGTTCGCTCATCTTGCCTTCCTTGATACGCGCAAAAAGGTCTTCAAGGGAGACATGCGCCTTCTTTTGCTGGTCGGCAAGGCGTTGGCGCAGCGCGCGGTCCTCGGCGAGGTTGCGGGCGTCACGCTCGTCGGCGAACACGCGAAACTCGTCGCCGGCGGCCGGGACGCTGCCCAGGCCCACTATCTCAACGGGGTCGGCGGGCCTTGCATCCTCGACGACATCGCCCTTGGGGCTCACCAACGCGCGCACGCGCCCGTGTGACGAGCCCACCACGACAGCGTCGCCCACCTTGAGGGTGCCTCGCTGCACAAGCACCGTGGCTACGGGGCCACGTCCTTTGTCGAGCTTCGCCTCGATGACGAAGCCCGAGGCGAGCGCCCGGGGGTTGGCCTTGAGCTCGAGGACGTCTGCCTGGAGCAGGATGGACTCGAGGAGGTCGTCGATGCCCAAGCGCTGCTTTGCCGAGACATCGACAAACATGCTCTGCCCGCCCCATTCCTCGGGGATGATGTTGTGCTCGGTGAGCTCCTGGCGCACACGCTCGGGAGTGGCGCCCGCCTTGTCTATCTTGTTGACGGCCACGACGATGGGCACACCCGCGGCCTCGGCATGGTGGATGGCCTCGACGGTCTGGGGCATGACGCCGTCGTCGGCGGCCACGACGAGCACGACGACGTCGGTGAGCTTGGCGCCACGTGCGCGCATGGCGGTGAACGCCTCGTGGCCCGGCGTGTCGATAAAGGTGATCTTGCGTCCGTTTATGCTGGCAACCGAGGCGCCGATATGCTGGGTGATGCCGCCGGCCTCGGTCGCGACAACGCCGGTCTCGCGGATGGCGTCAAGCAACGAGGTCTTGCCATGGTCCACATGGCCCATGACCGTCACGACCGGTGAGCGCGGTATGAGGTCGTCTGCCAAGTCGTTATAGCTCACTGCGTACTCCTCCTCCGGCGAGATGACCCGTACCTTGCGGTCCATGTCGTCCGCGATGAGCTCGACGAAGTCGTCTGCCATGGTCTGGGTGACGGTGAGCGGCGAGCCAAGCAGGAACAGGCGCTTGACGATGTCGGAGGAAGGCACACCCAAGGCATCGGCGAACTCGGAGACCGTGACGCCTTTCTTGATCTGCACGACCGACGCGTCGAGCACCAACTCGGGGTCGAGCCCCTTCTCGATGGCATCGAGCTCGGCCTTCTCCTTAGCCTCGGCCACGCGCTTCTCCTTACGCTTCTTGCGACGGCCCTCCCCGTCACCCGACGCGGCCTCGACGGCGGCGCGGGCATCGGCGAGCACACGCTCGCGCTGGAGCTGCTCGGCAGCAATGGCCATCTGGCGGTAGCGGTCGTCCTCGGAGCCCTCGTCATCGAGTATGAGCTGCTCGGCGAAGCGGGCATTGGCCGACTTCTTGCCGTCCTTGCC
>JAITNB010000106.1 GCA_031290695.1 Coriobacteriales bacterium
GTCTGTGCGAAGCACTCAGCCCCTGCGCCCTGCCACCTCGCAGACAAGGCGCCGTTTGCGGCCCCCATGGACTCCTGGAGTGCCCTCGCGGTATTTGCCAGCGCAGCTATCCTTGCCCTAGTCTCTCGGATGACATCCTCGCTCACCGCAACAGTCTCGACCATCACGCCCCATTCCCACCATAACCTGCCATAAGGTATATATCTTTGGTACACCACACTACTGTATCAAAAATCTATCATGAGTGTAACATCGCATCGGCAGTCGGGGGCGACGGAATATCGGGCAGCCTCCGACTGAGCCTTCTTGGGGTTGGGTCCTCGGCGCCTTGCACGGAGGACGGCAGTGGAGACAAAGGAAACGGAGAAGGCCGTGGGCCTTCTCCGTTGGGGCAGTTTGCGTGTGAAGCGGGGCTATGCGGTGCGGCGGGTGCTCACCCATGAGCCGGGGTTGGCCGGATCGGGGGTCGACAACCTTGATGGTGACGGACTGTCCTGTGGCATCAAGGTAGTTAATAGGAGGAGTTGATAGTCTGACGACATCTCGTCAGTGGTATCTCGATTTTTGTGGTGATTTTGTGGGGGTTTGGCGGGATGGTTGCAGTATAATCACTCGGATGCCAAAACACCGCTGGCCGTGGTCTTGACCGGTGGGGGGCTCAGAAAGACCACAGGGCCTTGGTGGCCCAACCGGGCCAATGCGTCATGAAACAAACCGGGGAAGGGGATTGCGTGCTCACAACGGGTGCCGTTATAGGGGGCAAGTTCGAGATACTCACCGTCCTGGGCGAGGGGGGCATGTCGGTGGTCTATCTGGCCATGGACAAGCGCCTTAACAAGCAGTGGGCCGTAAAAGAGGTCAAGCAGACCGGCGACCGCGTGAATGACGCCATAGTAGCCCAGAGCTTCGTGAAGGAAGCCAACGTCATGAAGCGCCTCGACCACCCCATGCTTCCCCGCATTGTCGACATCATCAACCATGAGGACACGCTCTATGTAGTGATGGACTACATAGAGGGGCGGTCCCTCGACCAGATACTCAAAGAGGACGGCCCCCAGCCCCAGGAGTTCGTGGTCGAGTGGGGCAAGCAACTGGCCGATGCCCTGGACTACCTGCACACCCGCACCCCTGCCGTCATCTATCGCGACATGAAGCCCTCCAATGTGATGCTCAAGCCCGACGGCACCGTGCGCATCATCGACTTTGGCATCGCCAGGGAGTACAAGGAGCCGGATGCCAACAAGCGCATCGACGACACCACGATGCTCGGCACCCGCGGCTATGCCGCCCCCGAGCAGTTTGGCGGCATAGGCCAGACCGACCCCCGCACCGACATCTACTGTCTGGGCGCGACGATGTATCACCTGCTCACCGGCAACAGCCCCGCCGAGCCCCCCTACGAGATGTACCCCATCCGCCAGGTCGACCCCTCGCTTTCCCCCGGGCTGGAGAAGGTGGTGGCCACCTGCACCCAACAGAACCCCGACCTGCGCTACCAGACCTGTGCCGAGCTCTTCTACGCACTTGAGAACTACGAGACTGCCGATGACGAGCATTTTCGCCGTCAAAGAACCAAGATGCGCCTGTTCATCGCAGCCTGCATACTTACGGGCGTGTTCCTCGTGGGCGGCGGTGCGTCGCTCATTGCAAATCACCTGTTCATCAACAGCGGCTACGATGCCACACTGGCACGGGCCGCTGCTGCGGCAGACCCCACGCTCACGGCCAACTACTACCTTGAGGCGATTGACATCATCCCCTCCGACCCCCGCGCTTACTTGGGGCTTATCGCCCTGTACAAGCAGGACAACAGGTTCACGCCCAGCGAGGAGTCGCAGTTCTCGGCGGCCGTGCTGACCAATTTTGACAGCATCAAGGCGAACCGCGACCCGTACTCCAGCCTGGCGTACGAGATAGGCAAGCTGTACTGGTATTACTATTCGTATGGGTCGGACGCGGGCAACAACCAGCACACGCGAATCGTGGCAGCGCAAAGCTGGTTTGTGGATGCAAGCCTGGACAAGGCCTTCTCCAACCAACGTGCGGCACAGGTCTATGCGGATATTGCGAGCTTTGATGCCGACATCACCTCGCGCATCAACGAAGGCTCGGACGCGCAGTCGTTTGGGCCGTATTATCAAAACCTCGTAGAGCTCAATGAGCTGGCACAGACTGAGCAGAACGATGTTGTAAGCCTTGAGGTGTGCCGCCTCACCCTCACATCGATCGAGACGTATGCCCGCAAGTTCGCGGCTGATGCGGTCACGCGACAACAGCTCGACGATTTGTATAACAATGCCAACAACCTGCTCAGGAACGTGCATCCCACTTCGGTGGAGCTCGACGATACCAAGAGGCAGATATCTGAGAGGGTCTTAGAGGCGCGGGCAGCTCTGGATGACGCGCTTAAGGGCGGCGAGGGGCTGTGACACAGGCCTTCCATACCATTGTGACGTGCTGATTGAGGGATATGCTCCGCACACGGCCTCGGCTACCCCTGAACAGACGCTCCCCACCTGCTCGTTTGGCGAAGACGGCTGGCTTGCCGCTGGGCTTCCCTTGGCAAAAGTGTACAATACCAGCTATGAGGGGTTTGCCAGAGAAGCAGGTGCCTTGGCTCAGGTGGCCGTGGCTCGAAATCATATAACGGAGGAACCATCATGGGGAGGGTCCAGATCCAACAAAGCATCAGCGCCAGGCAAAATGAGCTGCGCGCCGCACAACAAGAGCTTGATGAGCTGCGGGAGAAGCACGCGGGACTGTGCGGTCTTCTCAACAGGATAGAGATGCAGAGGGGTTCCTTCATAGACACCATCTACCGTAAGCGCAACAGGCTTGACGCTGCGGCTGCTCTGGCTGGCAAGGTGCGTGCTGCGAAGGCATATCATACAAAGATGTCAAAGAGCCTTAACGAGGATGACTTTGTATATGCAACTGCCAAGATCGACGAGTTCCATGATGCGACGATAAGAGAGAAGCAGGCGACGGTGAGGCAGATTGACAACCTTGAGGCCCGTATCCGGATGCTCAGTTCCCAATTAAGCACATTACGCTACAACTTGGCACGTTGCGAGGATTAAGGGGAAGCCATGTCTAACGACATCTTGACACAGCTCCAGGAGACGCCCGCAAACCTTGTGGTCATCGACGAGGAGATCAATGGGGCGGGTACGACCCTTGAGTCGTTTGCCTCGACGATTGCGTTTTATATCGACCAGTACCTGCAGATCATCGACTATGTAACAACGGCGGCGATTGTCGACCAGAGCATCGTGAGCAGCATCATGGCAGGTGTAGCGCCGCTACGGGGGCTTTCTGCCCAGCTTAACAGCCTGGGTACCGAGTATCGAGGCACCTGCTCGGAGTTTGTGTCAGCGATAGACGAGGCCGACGAGTTCTTGTACTGAGCCTGTCGGGCGCGTTTGAAAAAGGAGGAAAGATGGGCTGTGACAGCATAAAGATCAACTTCGCATCGCTTGACTACGCGGTCTGCGCGATGAACGAGCTCGAGAGTACCCTAAACGGGTTCCTCTCCAGCCCTGGATCGGGCAGCCACACCATCCTCTCGACATCCTCGCTGGTCAACAGCTCGGAGGGGGCGGCAAGCAGCTCCCTCAACGCGGCCTACGGCCAACTGCTTGATCTGGAGGCCAGCCTGCTTGGGCTGGTCACCAATACAAAGGCGTTTCTCACGGCAGCAGGGATCTCGTTTGAGCAAGCAGACGAGACGAGCAGCCAGATCCTCTCAGAGATAGGGGGCAGCCTCCATGGCGAATATACCTATAATGTTGGTCGCGGACATACACGTACCGCATCTGACATCTATGAGGGCGTCTATTCGGAAGGGGAATAGCATGAGGCGTCGTACGGCAGCCTATATCGCTGTTGTCTTGGCGGCACTGATGGCGGTGACGATGATTGGAGGGTGCAAGATGAGGGACCCTAATGCACGGCCCGACGCCGAGAGGCACATGCAGGAGTACCTCAAGGAGAAGTACGGGCAGGTCGAGTATGTGCAGCTGGGCTTTTACACGAAGGGCTTCGAGTGGAACTACGAC
>JAITNB010000119.1 GCA_031290695.1 Coriobacteriales bacterium
TTCTCGTCGTCCGGACGCTCGACATCCTGGGTTGTGCCGCTGAGGGCGATCTCGGGCTGCGCCCAGAACTCCTGGAACGGCTTTATCTCAGGGGTCGTCAGCCCCAGGCTGGCGATGACAACGTAGAACACCACAAGGCCTATGGCAACAAACACCGCGCTGATGAGTGCCGAGAACCCAAAGGCCCCAAAGAACGCCACCTTACGAACTCGTTTTGCCTGGTAGATGCTTTGTCGGTAGCTTTGGTAGGTGAACATCATCGCCATGCCTAACAAGGCGAACAGGAACGCCCAGAGCCCGCCGGCATCTGTCATGAAGTCGCGGTAAAGAAACTGTATCGTGCCGCAGGCAAGCAGACCCAAGACGACCAGGATCGCAAGCAGTGCCCCGCGCCGCGAGAGCAGGTATGCCAAGATGGGCACGACTATGAGGATGAAGGCGAATATCACATAGCTGCCGGCCACATCGTTTAACGTCCAGAGCCCTATGCCCGTGTCGAATACGAGGAGGTCGAGCCCTGAGGGGATGATGGCGATGCTGATCCCAATATAGGCGACGGCCACGGCAATGACGGCGACGGCAGACGGTATGAGCGCCTTCTTCGACCATGAGCCGGCGAACAGTGCCACGATGAGCGGCAGAACCAGCACGGCGACAAGGGCGACATTGCCACGGTAGGCGGCGGCGCTGTTAAACCCGTAGGACACCGTGAACACCAGTGCCGTGCTTATCACCAGCACAAGCAGGAAGTCGGGCAGGGCAGACTGCAGGAACAGGGACAGACGTGTATTGGGACCCGCATTGGTCTTGGCCACAGCCTTGGGCGGCACCCCGGCACCCTCGGCAGGCATTGTCTTCTTTGCACTCATCGCGCATTCACCCCCACTAGCTCGTCGGACTTGGACAGGACCATGTAGCCAATGCCGGCGGCATCCAGCCTACCGAGCGAGGCACAATAGTCGTCGCGCTCGCGCCCCACCAGCTCCCCGGGCACTATGGCAAACAGCAGAGGCTCGCGCCGCCGTGCTTTCGCCTCGATAATGGTCGAGACCATGCGTGCCGAGAGGTTCGCAGTGCATACCACCAGGTTGTTCTGCCCATACTGCGACCGCATCTGCTCGTCCAACAGGTTGAATGCCTCAAGCTGTCGCTCGTCCTTGTTGGAGATCTGGGGCATCTCCTCGACGATGCGGGCCATGCCGTCGCGTCCCCAGGAGACTTCACGCACCCGCTCGCCGTACTTGTTGCAAAAGTGAATCTCGGTCTCCATGCCCTGTATCCGGGCGTAGTTGCCAATGGAGAAGGCCGTCTCAACCACCGCATCGAACATGCCCATCAAGGTCTTAGCACGGCTTGAGGGCCCGTAGAAATCCATGATGATGGATACGCCGGGGTTGGTGTAGACCTCGAACATGCGGGTCATGTACCCCTCGGTGCGCGCCGACAGCTTCCAGTGGATCGTCTTCAAGGGGTCGCCCGGCACGTAATTGCGCACATAGGCGTAGTCCAGCGAGTCTGCCAAGGCTGACTTCTTGGCGTTGAGCGCCTCGAGCACCGCCTCGTTGGAGAACTCGATGTGGCTCACCGGCTGGAGTTTGGGCGTGACCTGCACCGTGCGCTTGCGGGGGTTTTTCATAGTGGAGGTAAATAGGCGCAGGTAGTCGGTGAGCGCGACCTTCCTCAGCCCCGCGCTGTAGGTGCCGATGTGCTCGAAGCGCACCGTGAAGTCCATGTCGTATTGCTCAAAGGGCGCAAGGGCCAAGGTGGTCATAGTCTCGTTGGCCACATTGCCAAACATGTCCGACATATAGAAGTACACCTCGATGCGGAAGAAGAACAGCGGCGTGATATTCTTGAACCGTACCGTGAACCTGACATCCTCCCCGCGCATACAGTCGCTGGCAACCGCAAGCTCCATAAAACGCAGGCCCCGCTTGAGGATTTGCAGATACACCCAGGCACCCACGAGCGCAAACACCACCGCCACGAGTGGCACCCAGCCTATGGGCGTCGCCTGATAGTCAGCATTGCCCACAAGTATCGCGAGCGCCAGGCAGACAAGCACCATCACGGCACACGCCGCCGCCTTGAGTATGACAGTGCGCCTCACACGCCGCTGCTCCTTGTTGTGCTCCTTGCGCGCCCGCTTGCTCAGCTTGACGCGTTGCTTCGCAGGTTTGGGAGGCGCAGCAGCCTTTGCTTTACCCTGTGCCATCTACAGCCCCTTTGCCTCGGCCTCGGTGAGTTTGGGCACGGCCACCGAATCGAGCACCGAGTTGATAACGGCCTTGGGGTCACGCCCGTTGATCTTGGCCTCATGGGTGAGGATGACGCGATGGGCCAGCACATACGGTGCCAGATACTTGATGTCGTCGGGCAACACGTAGGTGCGCCCGCGCATCAGGGCATGGGAGCGCGCGAGGTTCACCAAGGCGATGGTGCCGCGCGGCGAAGCTCCGCAGGAGCACTCCTTCATGGTACGGGTGGACGAGGTGATCTGCGCAGCATAGCGGGCAACCGGGACGGCGATGAGCACGTCCTCGGCCGCCTCGCGCAGGGCAAGGATGTCCTCAGCGCTTGCCACCGGAGCGATCCTCGCCTTGGCCGCCTTGGTTTCAAGAGCGATGCGCACCTCCTCGTCGAGCAGCGGGTAGCCCATCGAAAGCTTGATGAGGAAGCGGTCGAGCTGCGCCTCGGGCAGCGGGTAGGTGCCGCACTGTTCGATGGGGTTCTCGGTGGCAAGCACCATGAACGGCTCCCTGAGCCTGTGCGTCTCGGCATCGACCGTCGCCTGCCGCTCCTCCATGGCCTCCAACAGCGCGCAGACTGCGTCTTGGCAGAGGCGCGGTTAATCTCGTCGGCCAGAACCAGATTGCTCATAATGCCCCCGGCACGAAACTCGAAGTCGCGTGTCTTCTGGTTGAAGATGGAGAACCCCGTGACATCCGAGGGCATGATGTCGGGCGTGAACTGGATGCGCTTGAACCCACAGTCGATAGACTTTGCCAATGCGGAGACAAGCGAGGTCTTGCCGGTGCCAGGCAGATCCTCGATGAGCACGTGGCCCTGCGCGATGAGCGAGATGATCACCAGCTCCACCGGCTCCCGCTTGCCTACAATGACCGTCTCGATATTGTCCGCGATCCGTGCGAGCGTCGCCGCCCCTTGCTGTGCCTTTGTTTCGTCAATCATGTAAAATCCTTCCTTTTTATGTTACATGTTATAAATATTGTCTTGCATAAATATAACCTTGTAGAGAATATTCCCGCTACACCCTGCTGCCGTGAAATGGAAGACGCAAAACGAAGATGGCGTAAAATATAAAACAAAAATGGTGTAAAATATAAAGCCTGGAGCATAGGCAGTACGATTCCGACGATTTTGGGAGCAGTTTTGAGCACAACACCAATGCCGATACAAAACACATTAACACCTGATGGCTACCGCCCACGGGTTATCGATGCGCGTCTAGACAAATTGATGCGCGCTTTTGGTGGAGTAGAAATCACGGGTCCCAAGTGGTGTGGCAATTATCGCAAGATTTAACTTATCGAAACAAATCATAGGGTTCATCAGCTAGAAGGCGCGCAAGCGTCTTTTTTGTTGCGATAATAAGACTGACTTGAAA
>JAITNB010000009.1 GCA_031290695.1 Coriobacteriales bacterium
GTTGAAAACGAGATTGGCAGTGTGAGCGTTGACGGCACAACGCTCAGGGGGCAGGGTGTAGAGGTTCGTGAGATCATGAGCGGCTGTGTGTGCTGTTCTCTTGCCGGAGCGCTCGCGACCTCGATTCGGATTATGCAGTGGCAGTTTGACCCTGACTGGCTTGTTGTTGAGGCAACGGGGCTTGCATATCCCGATAAGGCAGCCGATGCGGTACGCGAAGGAGCGGTACAGCTTGGCTTATGCACGGTTGTAGTCCTGGTTGATGCGGGCCGTTTCTTGCAACTTGAACGCGTGAGCCCGCTGGTAGCGGGACAGCCCGAACACGCTCATATCATCCTGCTCAATAAGGTCGACCTGGTGGATGATGAGCAGAGGCGCGCAGTGAGGCTACGGCTTGAAGAAATCAACCCCACGGCATCAATCATTGAGATAACAGCAACACAACCGCTTGCCTCAACGGTCTTTGAGGAGATAACCCGCCATGCATGAGCACAATCAGGATCATAAACACGGAGAAGCCCTCGACCACGAGCACTCGCACGAGCACTTGCACACGCATGAGCACTTGCACACGCATGAGCACACACAAGGGCTTTCTCATGAGCACTCCCCTTCCAATCATTCCCACCCCAACACCAAGGGTGAACTACAGCTCACCGAACATGAAGGCGCCTTTGTCGCATCGCTTGCCCGCGATGTCGCCGGCTCTTTTGAGGATATAAGCAAGGCCCTGGCAGAGGGCCTGGCCGGGCTTGCCGGTTGGGTCTCAGAGAATGGCGGGGCCGTTGGCCACATAAAAGCCTCGCTCACCAGCGTGGCCACTACCGCAACGTTTTCAACCACGGGTGGCGCCGTCTCCGTCACCACGTTTCCCAACCCTGACCTCGCTACGCCGCCCAAAGCAAGCGACCCCTGCCATGCAGAGGTCGCTGTAATCGTGCTGGGTGTTGACGCCAAAGCATTCGAGCCCGTCGTCAATACCGTTCTTTCCTCAGTGCTTACACCAGCTTGACAACAGGTTTGATGAGGTCGCCGGGCTTGTCCTTCATAAGCAGCAGGGCAGGCTCAAGCTGGTCGAACCCTTGGAAGTGGTGGGTGAGCAAGGGCTTCACGCTAAGGCGGCCGGTCACCAACAACTGCGCCAGATAGTCCATGTTCTTGCGGCCACCCGGCATAAGGCCACCAATGATACGTATGTGGCCCATACCGAGACCCCATGCCTCACGAGGAATCTTGATGTAGTCCCCGGTGCCGAGGTAGTTCACGTTGGAGACGATGCCTCCGGGGCGCACCAGGCGCACGGCCTGATCGAAGGTGTCCACGGTTCCTCCGGCGATGAGCACCTTGTCGACGGGCTTGCCATGCTGGGCTTCCAGGATCTGCTCGACGATGTCGCCCTGGCGATAGTTGACGATGTCAGTCGCACCATAGAACTTGGCAGCCTCAACACAGGCCGAGCGGGAACCAACTGCGTAGACGCGCCCTGCACCGCGCAGCACCGCTCCAGCAAGCGACATCAGGCCAACGGCACCGATGCCGATAACCACGACGGTCTCCCCATACGCAACCTCTGCGTTGTTTGCGCAGTGAAACCCGGTTGGCACCATGTCTGAGAGCATGACAGCATCCTCGATGTCTATGCCCTCAGGCAGATGGGCGAGGTTGCCATCCGCCTCATTGACATGGAAGAACTCGGAGAACACACCATCCTTGATATTGGAGAACTTCCAGCCGCCGAGCGCGGCGCCCGAGTGCTGCGAAAAGCCGTTTTGGGCCTCCACGCTCTGCCAGTCAGGCGTAATGGCAGGGATGATGACCTTGTCGCCCGGCTTGAAGTCCTTGACCTCGCTGCCAACCTCAACAACCTCCGCACTCGCCTCGTGACCAAGGATCATATTGTGCTTTTCACCCAGGGCGTGTTCCCATACCGTATGCACATCCGATGTGCAGGGTGCGAGTGCCAGGGGCTTTACCAATGCGTCATTTGGTCCGATTGTGGGGATTTCCTTCTCAATATAGCCTATCTGGTCCAGGCCGAGCATTGCGAGACCTCTCATTGTTGCCATATCTAACCTCCTGTTTAGTAGCGCCTGATAAGAAATGAAAGCATAATTGACGGTTTTAGAGATTGCCACATACAAAGCGCAGAAAGCCCCGTGAGCGGTGTAGGGCCCATTGACCCCTCCCTGCCAACGGTTGTTAGAGGATAATGTGTGGTATTAGTTGTTGGAAGTTTGGAGTGACTGGTTATGTATTTTGAGAAGTTCTTTGTGGGGCAGACGTTCATCATTGAGCCGTTTGCCATAACCCGCGAGCAGATAATCGACTTCGCAGCGAGCTATGACCCGCTGCCGCTGCACCTCGATGAGGAGTATGCCAAGACCACCCGGTTTGGCGGGCTTATCTCATCGGGTGTCCTGAGCTTTATGTCCCTATGGGTACACCTCGTTGAGGAACACGACCCCTTTGGCGATGATATGGTGGCAGGCAAGAGCAACCATATGGAGTGGTTTGCGCCCACCTACCCTAATGACGAGCTCCGTGGAACGGTCACCGTAACGAAGCTCACCAAGCGCAACAACTACAACGGCATCATCGAGATCGAGATAGACGGGTGGAACCAGGATGGCACCCACACCCTGCACGGCGGCGCCGAGGTAATCGTCCGTACCGCTTTGGCGCGGGCAGATGTCAAGGGAGGCAGCCCGCGCGAGCCATAGTCGCAAACTTGAGGGTTCATACGTTGTGTTGTAGGCGAACAGTCAAATGACCGTTAGAAGCCTGATGGGCCGCAGGTTTTAACAAGCCTGTAATATCCCGGTAAACGACTGTTACCGGGTACGCGTTACACTTTCTACACGGCAATCGACGAGGGAGCTGTGACGCGTATGACAACAGACAACTTGGGTTTATCCGCAACAAAACCGGCTCAGGCGTTTGAGCCGCTTACCGTGAACCCGTGCAAGATGTGCATGCCCATGGGTGCCATAACCGCTGCATACGGGCTTAAGCGCTGTATGAACATCCTGCATGGGTCGCAGGGGTGCAGCACGTACATACGCCGCCATATGGCCACGCATTACAACGAGCCCATCGACATCGCGTCGTCGTCGCTCACCGAGCACGGGGCCGTCTATGGCGGCGAGGAGAACCTATGCAAGGGGCTTGACAACCTCATCAGGCTCTACGAGCCGCAAATTATCACCGTCACCACCACCTGCCTGGCCGAGACCATAGGCGAGGACGTGCCGCAGATACTCGCCCGTTGGCGCGCCAACCACCCCGAGCATGACGTGCATCTTATACCCGTCGCGTCGCCCGGCTACGGCGGCACACAGTTTGAGGGCTGGTGGCGCACATTGCACGCCGTGGTGGCCAGCGTCGAGATGGACGCGGCCCCCCACAACGCCGTGAACGTGGTCTGCGGCCCCCTCTCCCCCGCCGACATGCGCTGGCTCATCGACGTGTTTGACCGCCTGGGCCTTGAGGCCATCTTCCTGCCCGACGTGAGCGAGAACCTCGACCGCGGCTTCGAGCCACATTACGACCGTCTGCCGCAGCAGGGCACCTCGCTTGAGGACATCCGGCGCATGGCGGGCGCCCGCATCACCCTTGAGCTCTCAACCTTCGTGCGCGACGAGGACTCCGTGGCCCTCTACCTGCACAAACACCACAACGTCCCCTACCACCGCATGGCGCTGCCCCTGGGCCTGCGCGCCACCAGCGAGCTCCTCGACAAACTCACCACGCTGCTTGGCCATGACACCAGCATCGCGCCGGAGCAGGGTAGAGACAGGGAACCAAGCCTTGCGGATAAAACCGTGGCATCCCTTGCCCGCGAGCGCGCCCGGTACCTTGATGCGATGGTTGACAGCCACAAGTACGCCGCCGCAGTGCGCGCGGTCATCTATGGGGAGCCTGACTTCGTGTACGCCGCAACCCGTATGTGTGTGGAGGTTGGCATCTTCCCTGTTGTGGTTGCTACCGGCTCGCGCTGTGAGCAGTTGAGCGACCTGCTCACCCCCGAGATCGAGCCGGTGGCCAGCGCACATATCGCCGACTTCTACGCGCCGGTGCAGCCTGAGCCAGTGGTACCCACGCCCGTTCCCGCACCCGATGACGTACAGCCCCCCTTACTCGAACTGCCCCAGAGCTTCCCTGGTGCCTTTTGCGTGCGCGACAACGCAGACTTCAACACCATCGAGCAGCTTGCCCAGGCAACCAACGCCAACGTCCTGCTCGGCTCAGGCGACGGCCGCCGCGTGGCGCACAAGCTGGGCTTGCCGCTGGTGCGCTGCACCTTTCCCATCCACGACCACATAGGCGGCCAGCGCACGCGCACCTTGGGCTACGAGGGCTCGCTGCGCCTCATCGACGCGATGGTCAACGCCATCATCGAGCACAAGGAGGCCACCTTCCGCGACGACCTCAAGGAGCGGTATTACTAGGTTTCGTACAATAGGGCACTCGTTTTTCTCCAAAAAGTAAAGAACGGCGCCTCCCCACATACACAACCCCCGGCAGTTATAGGGATTCTGTGTGTTAAGGGGGTGCCGTTCTTTAAAGGTATGACTAAAACCTGTTTCTTGCTGTATTATATTGAGGGGAGATACTCGCATTTAGCCGATAATCTTCTGCGTCAAAACATAGGGTGCTCTATAGCGCAGCATAATGAGGATGGTGAAAGGATGCCCAGATACAGGGGGACCGCAGTGATGAGCGTGGCAGGCGTTGGCATGTGCGCTCATAACAGCCCGCCACACCCTTGGTAGCCGTCACAATGGCGAGTAACGGCATCGGTCAAAGTGACCGGGGCGAACAAACCAGCATGCCAATGGACGGCGAGAGGGAGCACCTCTTCATCATCAACCCGCGCTCGTTCAGGTTGTCACGCGACATCGCCCGGATACAGGCAGAGATCGAGTCTTGCCTGGACAGACGAGGCGAGCGTTACACCATCCGCACCTCCAACTACTCCCGGGAGGCCATTGGCATCATCCGGGATTATCTGGATAACACGCCAAGTACCCAGACCGTGCGCGTCTATGCCATAGGCGGCGACGGTATCCTGTTTGACTGCCTTAACGGGATGCAGGGCGCGGCCAATGCCGAGTTGGCGGCGGTTCCTTATGGCCGTTCCAATGATTTTGTGCGTGCCTTTGGCGAGAACCAGGAGACGCTATTTCGCGACATCGCCAAACAGGTGGGCGCCCCAACGACCCCTGTTGACATCATCCACAGCAGCAACAACTGCGCGATACTCAACTTTGTGGCGATTGGTGTGGAGTCGGCGGCCACCTACAGTTACATGCGCCAGATGCAGCAGTTCGAGAGCGACCTGCGACTGCCCCGTTTCCTGGCAGGCAGGCTCTATGACATACATGGCTTCAAGGAGATGTTCAACACCCCCATGCGCACACAGCCCTACGTGATTACCCTCGACGACAGCGAATGCATAAAGGCTTGCGGCGGCGTCAACCTCGCAAACGGACCCTGCTATGGCTTTGACAAGCAGCCCAATTACCGTGCTGTTCCCAACGACGGATATCTTGACTTCCTGTTTCTCAGGGCGACGAGCTCACTCAGGGATGTTTTTCGCATACCAGGCTATTTAGCAGGCAAGGCCTATGAGCGCCCCGACCTCTATATCTATCGTCGCGTGAAGAAGGTCGAGATACACTCGGAGCAACCGTTGCTCTTGAACCTCGACGGTGAGGCCTTCTTCGATATTGACATCACCTTTGAGGTACAGCCAGGTGCCCTGCGCTTTGTCACCCCCAACGGCCTGCCCTTTGAGAAGAAAGGCCCCGGCCGATGAGCGCCCCGGCCATCCACAAGGCCCGAAACCGCTACTTTCGCATCGCGAACTTCTTTAGCTTTGTCATCGGAGTTGGCTTTGTAAGCGTCCGCTTCCTTGAGGGGATCGCAAAGGGGATTTCCCAAGACCAGCTCGACTTCATCCTCATTGATGGCGGTTTTGTGATACTCGCGCTTATCCTTGCTGTCGTCTTCATACGCAACGAGAGCATCGCGTTCATTATGCCCAGTGTGCTGTGGGTGGGCCTGGTGGTGGGCAGCATCTACATTGCAGACTACTCCTATTACTTCACGTCATTCATGGTGCTGGCGTGCCTTTCGGCCCTGTACTGCAACTTGCGTGGCGCGTTTATCTTCATCGTGGCGAGCCATTTTATCACGTTGGTGCTGGTCCTCATGGGGTACCAGCTCACGATGTTTCCCAGTTGGCCCGGCGTGCCGTTCTTCCTCACCGAGACATCGGTGTGCTGGTTACAAGCCGCCATTGTAAGCGTCCTTGCCTACCAGCTTGCCCGCTTTGCCTCCAACCGCAACCGCGAGGCGGCCGATGCCGAGGCAGCCTTCACAAAACTCCTCGAATCGACCCCCAATATCACCGCCCTCATGGACAAGCAGATGCGTGTGACCTATGTGAGCAACCCCCTCATGAAGCTGGCAAAACTTGAGGATAAGACCATTGTTGTTGGGCGGTCGCTTGTCGACCTCTTTCATGACGCCAACATCAAGCGCATGATAATCGACGCCCTGTCGAGCAAGGGCTATTTTGAGGATACCCGCGAGATGCTCATCGACGGTGAGCTGCACTGGTTTAAGATCGCGTCGGACCAGCTCGCGGGTGATGCCGAGGGCGCCTACCTCGACATCACCGACATCACGCCGGTCATGCAGGCCAAGCTCGATGCCGAGGCCGCCTCACAGGCAAAGGGCGAGTTCCTCTCCAATATGAGCCACGAGATGCGCACCCCCATGAACGCCATCATCGGCATGACGACGGTAGGCAAGAAGGCGCAGGGCATCAAGCAAAAGGACGATGCCCTCGAGGTTATCAACGAGGCCTCCACCCACCTGCTGGGTGTAATCAACGACGTGCTTGATATGTCGAAGATAGAGGCCAACAAGCTGGAACTCTATCATACGCCGTTTGACTTCAAGAAGGTGCTCGACAGGGTCTATAACGTGATCAAGTATAAGACCGATGAGAAGGGCCAGGTCTTAACGTTCACGGTAAGCGACCAGATACCCTCCGGGTTTGTGGGAGACGACCAGCGCCTTTCACAGGTGATGGCGAACCTGCTCTCCAATGCCGTCAAGTTCACGCCCGACGGGGGCCGTGT
>JAITNB010000054.1 GCA_031290695.1 Coriobacteriales bacterium
TTCGACCTCGCCTACACCTCCACCAACGTCTCGCTCATGCCCGCGCTCATCAACACCGTCCTCATGGTGCTCATCGCACTTGCCTTCGCGGTGCCGCTCGGGCTCTTCTCTGCCATCTATCTGGTTGAATACACCCGTCGCGGCAACCGCCTCGTTAAGCTCGTGCGCCTCATGGCCGAGACACTCAGCGGCATCCCGTCCATCGTCTATGGCCTGTTTGGGATGCTGCTGTTTGTCACGGCGCTGGGGTGGGGGCTGTCGCTCATGGCGGGCGCGGCAACATTGGCCATCATGATTCTGCCCCTCGTCATGCGTACTGCCGAGGAAGCCCTCAAGGCCGTGCCCGATGCCTACCGGGAAGGCAGCTTTGGCCTGGGGGCGGGGCATCTGCGCACGGTATTCACCGTTATTATCCCTGCGTCCCTTCCCGGCATCCTTGCGGGTGTCATACTCGGCATCGGGCGCATCGTGGGCGAGACCGCTGCGCTCATGTACACCGCTGGCACAGTGGCCGAGCTTCCCACCGGTGCCTTTGACTCGACGCGCACCCTCGCCGTGCATATGTACGTCCTCACCAGCGAGGGCCTGCACATCAACGAGGCCTACGCCACCGCCGTGGTGCTCCTTCTTATCGTGCTGGCCATCAACACCACCAGCGCCCTGGCCGCCCGCCGTATGACCGGGAGGCAACAATGACCTTCAAGTTCACCGTCGAGTCCCTCAACCTCCATTACGGCACTTTGCAGGCGCTCAAGGACGTCAACCTCAACATTCGCGAGAACCGCGTCACGGCGCTCATCGGGCCCTCGGGGTGCGGCAAATCGACCTTTATCAAGACGCTCAACCGCATGAACGACCTCGTTGAGGGGTGCCGTGTCGATGGCACGGTACTTCTCGACGGCCAGGACATCTACAAGGGCATGGACGTGAATGACCTGCGCAAACGGGTAGGCATGGTGTTTCAAAAGCCCAACCCCTTTCCCCTGAGCGTCTATGACAATATCGCGTTTGGCCCGCGTGCGCATGGCGTGCGGTCCAAAGCGCTGCTCGATACCATCGTTGAACGCTCGCTGCGCGACGCCGCCCTGTTCGACGAGCTCAAGGGCCGCCTCAAGAAGGACGCATTGGGGCTCAGTGGCGGCCAGCAGCAGCGCCTGTGTATCGCGCGGGCGTTGGCAGTAGAGCCCGAGGTCCTGCTCATGGACGAGCCAACCAGCGCGCTTGACCCCATCTCGACCTCGCGTATCGAGGAGCTCATCAGCGTGCTCAAGGAGCGATATACTATAATAATAGTAACCCATAATATGCAGCAAGCCGCCCGTATATCCAGCGATACCGCCTTCTTTTTGCTCGGCGAGATAGTAGAATATAGCGATACCGCCACGATCTTCTCCCTTCCATGCGACAAGAGGACCGAGGACTACATCACCGGAAGGTTTGGCTAACATGGCCCGTGCATACTTTGACAAGCAGCTCTCGCAGCTCAACACCGAGCTCCTCACCATGGGCGCCCTCGTGGAGCAGGCCATCGAGGGGGCGGTGCGCGCGCTTGAGGACGGCGACCTGCGGCTAGCCCGTGAGGTTGTCGACGCCGACCATCGCATCAACCAGCAGGAACGCGATATAGAGTCCCTTTGTCTCAAGCTCCTGTTACGGCAGCAGCCGGTCGCGCGCGACCTGCGCACTGTGAGCGCCGCCCTCAAGATGATAACCGACATAGAACGCATAGGCGACCAGGCTGCCAACATCTGCCAGATCGTCCTGGAGACGGAGCACCGCGTGGACGGCTCCCACTGTCATCCTGAGCAAAGCCGCGCAGTGGCGCAGCGTGAGGATCCCCGTGAGACGCATGAGCTGCCCCCCTCTGCCACATCCCCCTCCGTCGCGCCCGTCGCGCACCTCATCCCTCTCGCACGGGCGACGACGCACATGGTGAGCAGCGCCATCGACGCCTTTGTGGCGCGCGATGTTGCCCAGGCCCACGAGGTCATAGCCAGCGACGAGCGTGTGGATGCCCTCTTTGCCACCGTGAAGGACGAGCTGCTCGCCTGGCTGCGCAGCACCAGCGACCCCAGCAGCGATGCCATCGACCTGCTGCTCATCGCCAAATACTTCGAGCGCATAGGCGACCATGCGCAAAACATCGCCGAGTGGGTCGAGTACTCCCTCACCGGCATCCATAAGGGGGTGCGCCTCACATGAGCACCATGAGCACCATCTACTACGTCGAAGACGACCGCAACATCCGCGAACTCACTTGCTATGCGCTCACACAGGCCGGCTTCAAGGCGACCGGCTTCCCTCGAGCCGCCGGCTTCATCGCCGCCTGTGACGAGCAGCTCCCCGATGCCATCCTCCTCGACATAATGCTTCCGGATACCAGCGGGCTTGAACTGCTCCGCAGCCTGCGCAGCCATGAGGCCACCCGCGCCGTCCCCATCATGATGCTCACCGCCAAGGGCACCGAGCTCGACATCGTCACCGGCCTTGAGCAGGGGGCCGACGACTACCTTGCCAAGCCCTTTGGCATGATGGAGCTCATCTCCCGCGTCAACGCCCTGCTGCGCATGGCATCCCGCGGCGGCGCTGCGGCAGCAGCAGCTCCCAACACAACGCTCACCAACGGGCCCGTCACGCTTGAGCCGGCCCGCCACCGCGTGACGGTGGCTGGAGCGGAGGTCGAACTCACCGCGAAGGAGTTCGCGCTTCTCCACGTATTCATGGAGCATCCGGGGCTTGTGTTCACGCGCGGGCAGTTGTTGCAGCAGGTCTGGGACCTCGACTATGCGCAGAGTACCCGCACCGTCGACGTGCACATACGCACGTTGCGCCAAAAGCTTGGCGATGCGGGCGCGCTGGTGCAGACCGTGCGCGGCATCGGTTACCGCGCGTCCGACAAGGGGCTTGCGTGAGGAGCCTCACGGCGCGCATATTCTGGAGCATCTTCCTCACGACGATGGCGGTTGTGGTGCTTACGGGCGCGCTGGGCTCCGTGCTCGTCTACGCCATGCTTGACGGCCAGTTGCGCCGCGAGCTGCAAAACACCGCCGAGCTCGTCGTACAGGCGCTCCCCACCACAACCAACGAGGCCGCCTATCTCGAAAGCCTTGCGGTGCGCGACACCCGCATCACCTGGATAGCCCCCAACGGCACCGTGCTCTACGACAGCGTTGTGATGCGTGAGGAGGCAGGGGACGGCTCTGCGCCGACGGCAGGGGACGTGACGGTAGGGGACGGTTCTGCGCTGACGGCAGGGGACGGCCCTGCGCCTCCTCCCGAGGGCAGTCTGGACAATCACCTCGACCGCCCCGAGGTGCAAGACGCGCTTGCGACCGGCAGCGGCACGGCGAGCCGCCATTCGCAGACGCTTGACGAGGAGA
>JAITNB010000068.1 GCA_031290695.1 Coriobacteriales bacterium
CGCTATCACTGACCGTTTTCTATTTGGGGGGTATCGGTTTACCCATGTGGATATCTGCGGGGGTTATCGGCGCTGCTTTTCTGTTGGCGCCTACGCTTCATTACCCGGCACGTCCAAAAGCAATTGCTGGTAACCAGGAAGAAAAGACAAAAGAAAGTGACAGAGGTAGGGGAGGGTTGATTGAGAAGAACGCCGTATTGCCCTCGGTGATGACTTTTTTTGTGGCGGGCACATGGGGCACCCTCCTCACTTTCGTTGCTATCTTTTCGATGCAACGTGCCATTGGGGGAGGTCAGTTCTTCTTTGCCGCGATGGCTTCCACTATGTTGGTGTCCCGTCCGATTTTTGGCAGAATGGTTGACCGCCGTGGATACCGGCTATCCCTCATACTGGGCTTGATCTTTGCGACGACCGGGTTCACCTTACTCTCCTGTGCTGACTCTCTGCCAGTGTTGTTGGCAAGCGCAGTTATCCTTGGCATAGGCTTTGGTGCGTTATTTCCTACCTTACAAACTATGGCGATGGCAAAGGCGCCGCTCGACAGACGGGGTGCGGCGACTGCGACCTATTATGTGGGGTTTGATGGTGGTATCGGGGTCGGGTCGGTGGCCTATGGAGCAATAGCTGGATTATTGGGGTATCAGATGATGTACGTAGTTTGTGCGCTGATTCCTCTTGCAGTTGGAGTGATGTATTTCACTGCCGATGCACGGCGACGTGTTTGGTAAGACACCTGCGAGCAGTAACGGGAGAAGACTGCCATGAACTGCCAGATGCCAAGCTTTTGGCGAAAGGCCGCCAATAGTGCGTGACGGCTGGCACCGTCTTACTTGAGCCAGGAGATAACCGCGTCCTCAACGCTAGCTGCTGTGTTGCCACATATGTCCTCGAAGCGTATGGGCAGGTCGCCCAGCTCGGCGAGGCGGGCGGGGAGCGAGGAGGGGCCAGTGCCGTACTTCTCTGCAATCAAGGCATTTAACTCAAGGCCGGTGAGGCTTTGTGCGGGGGCGGGCAACGCGCTGTTGGCGGGCAGGCCGGTGAGGGCGCGGTAGACGTCGGCGCCAAACTTGGCCCAGTGGGCGGTTGCGGCGATGAGCACCGGGTTCTCGCCGCGCAGGCGCTCGGCGACCTTCCAGCCTACGGCGGTGTGGGGGTCGAGGAGGTAGCCGTGGGCGTCGTAGACCTCCTTGATGGTTGCGAGTGAATCGTCGCTGCTCACCCAGCTGGCGGCAAAGTCGTGCCGCAGGGCCGCAAAGGTGTCGCGGTCGACCTGGAAGCGCTGCTGCGTGCGTAGGCTTTCCATCCAGCCGCGTATGGCCTCAGGGTCGCGGCCGGAGAGCTCGAACAGCTGGCGCTCGAGGTTGCTCGACACGAGGATGTCCATCGAGGGTGACGGTGTGAGCACAAACGCGCGCGCGCGGATGTCGTAGGTGCCGGTGTTGATGAAGTCGGCGAGCACGCGGTTCTCGTTGCTCGCGCAGAGCAGACGGCCAACAGGCACGCCCATGTCCTTGGCGTACCAACAGGCGAGGATGTTGCCAAAGTTGCCCGTTGGCACACACACGTCGAGCTCGTCGCCTGGGGCAAGCGCGCCGCTTTGCACTAGGCGGGCATACGCGCTCACGTAATATACGATCTGCGGCAACAGGCGCCCCCAGTTGATGGAGTTGGCGCTGGAGAGTAGCAGCCCATGCTCACGCGCGAGCATCTTGTTAAACGCCTCGTCGCTAAACGCGCCCTTGACGGCCGTCTGGCAGCTGTCAAAGTTGCCCTCGACGCCAAACACGCCCACGTTGGTGCCCCGTTGCGTCGCCATCTGCCGCCACTGTATGTCGCTCACGCCGCCCTGCGGGTAAAACACGACGATGCCGGTGTGGTCGCGGTCCCTAAACCCCTCCAATGCCGCCTTGCCGGTATCGCCCGAGGTCGCCACGAGTATGAGGTAGTCCTTCTGAGCCTGAGAGGCGTCTGGGGAGGTGTTCCCCTGGCGCACGTCCCCCTGGCGAACACCCTCCTGCCCCCGCAACTGGTCTATGGATGCGGAGAAGAACGGGGGCAAGCATTGCAGGGCCATGTCCTTGAAGGCGCTGGTGGGGCCGTGCCAGAGTTCGAGTACATGGGTGTTGGGGGCGACCTCCACAACCGGGGCGACCTCGGGGGTGTCAAAGTTGTCGCCGTAGGCCGTGGCCATGAGCTGCCCGATCTTCTCCACAGGCAGGTCCACGCCAAAGCGCTCATAGATAAAGGCGGCCTGTTGGGCGTAGGGGAGGGCGGCAAGCCCCAGGATCTCGTCGAGGGCAAGGCGCGGCACGACTTGCGGCACAAAGAGCCCGCCACCGGGCGCGATACCCTTGACGATGGCCTGTGTGAACGTCAGCGGCTCGGTACACAGGCCGCGCGTGTCAAAGTAAGTGTTAGTATACAAAGGTGAAGTATCCATGCCGTTTATGATACCGTATTACGCTTCGAAAGGCACTCGCTTGAAAGGGACGCACCTATGAAGTACGCGATAGTTATCCTGGACGGCGCGTCGGGCAACCCGCTGGAGTGCTACGGCGGGCTTACCACGCTCGAGGCGGCGCACACGCCCCACCTGGACGCGCTGGCCGCAGCGGGCGCCGTGGGGCTCGCACGCAATGTACCCGAGGGTATGGAGCCATCGTCTAACGTCGCTTGCACGTCCATCGCGGGCTACCATCCGGCGCAGTACCCCATAGGCCGCGGGGCACTTGAGAGTGCCGCGCTGGGCATCGAGCTGGGGCCAAACGACGTGGCCATGCGCCTCAACCTCACCAATGTCTCGCCCAGCGGCATCATGGTGAGCTACTCGACCGACAACATTTCCGGCGACGATGCCCACGCCCTCGCCAGCGAGCTCGCGGCCGCCCTCGATAACAGCACCTTCAAGCTCTACCAAGGCACCGGCTTTCGCCAGTACCTCGTGGTCACAGGCCACCCCGGCCTCATGCAGTCGACCTTCCCCGCCGCGCACAACATGACCGACGAGCCCGTGGCCAACCACCCCGCCACCGGGCCCGAGGTGCAGCTTATCCACGACTACGAGGAGCGCGCCCGCGCGGTTCTGGCCGCCAGCCCCACCAACGCGCGCCGCATCGCCGCCGGCAAGCTGCCCGCCACCAACGCCCTTGCCTTCTGGCCCGGCCAGCGCCCCGCCAACATGCAGCCCTTCGCCAGCCTCTACCACAAACAGGCGGCCATGCTCAGCGGCGTCGACCTGCTCAACGGCATCGCCCAGCTCGCCGGCATACGCCGCTATCACTTTGAAGGCGTCACCGACGGCCCCGACAACAACTACGCCGCCCAGGGCGGCGGCGCTTTGGCAATGCTTGCGGAGAATGACGTGGCCTTCATCCATGTGGAGTCTCCCGACGCCGAGGGCCACGACGGCAACGCTGCCGGCAAGCTGGCCGCCGTCGAGGCCATCGACCGCGAGGTCGTAAGCCGCCTTGCCGCCTACGCCGCCAACCCTGCCACGCCCCCCCTGCGCATCCTCGCGCTGCCCGACCACCCCACCCCGGTAGCCACCAAGCGCCACACCGCCGCCCCCGTCCCCTTTGTGCTCGCCGGCCTCGGCATCGCTCCCAACCCCGGCACCCGCCTCACCGAGAACGAAGCGCAGTCCACCGGCCTCATGGTAGACCCCGGCAGCGCCCTCATGGGGATGTTGTTGGGGTAAGGACCTTTAAAGGTAGGTAATCGTGAGACGTATGCTTTTGAAAGCACAGAGAGAATCACTGGGCGGTTATGCGTCCAAAAATTACCACTTATGCAGTCCAATCCCCTATAAAACACATCGACAGACGTAGGCATACACGCTACAATCAAAAGAGAACAAAGAAAGCTTGACCGTTGTTTTAAAGCGACGAAACAGGATAGGAACAGGCACCGTGAGATCGATTGAGATATGTGCTGGAGCAGGAGGACAGGCTCTCGGCCTTGAACAGGCGGGGTTCTCTCACCGTGCTCTTGTTGAAGTAGACCATCTTGCGTGCGAAACACTACGAAAGAACCGCCCAGGTTGGAATGTCATAGAGGGTGACATCCATAGTTTTTCGGCAGAAACGTATTATGACATCGACCTGCTCGCGGGCGGTGTACCCTGCCCACCTTTTTCGATAGCTGGAAAACAGTTGGGAGAAAACGACGAGCGTGATTTGTTCCCTGAAGCTTTGCGGCTTGTTAAGGAGTGCGACCCAACAGCAGTCATGCTTGAGAACGTGCGAGGACTGTTCTTTCCAAAGTTCAACAGCTACAGAAAGGCGATAGTTGACCGGCTCGAAACCCTTGGATATATGAGTTTTTGGGAGATTGTCGAGGCAAATCACCACGGCGTTCCTCAGCAACGTTCGCGCACGGTTTTGGTGGCATTGAAACAAGGAATCGCCCCTTACT
>JAITNB010000076.1 GCA_031290695.1 Coriobacteriales bacterium
GCCGCCTACACCGCAGAGCTCGACCGCCTTGACGCCCAACTTCGCGACCTCGTAGCACACGCAACGCGCACAACCGTGGTCTTTGGCGACCGCTTCCCTTTCAGGTACCTTGCGGAGGAGTACGGGCTTGCCTACTTCGCAGCCTTCCCAGGCTGCTCGACGGCGACCGAGCCCAACGCGCAGACCATCGCCTTCCTCATCAACAAGGTTACAACCGAGCACATCCCGGTGGTGTTCTACATCGAGCTTTCCAACCACAGTATCGCCGATGCCATCTGTGAGCAAACCGGCGCCCAGGCACTCCTCCTCCACTCTATCCACAACGTCTCGCAGGACGACTTCGATGCGGGCGTGACCTACCTGAGCCTCATGGACCAGAACATCCAAAACCTCAAGGCGGCCCTGCTGTGAATACCCCGGTGCCCACCACAGCCCCGCCCCTCATAACCTGCCACAACGCCGCCTTCTCCTATGAGGGTGCCACCGTGGTGAGCGGGCTTGACTTCACAGTTTGTACGGGCGACTACCTCTGTGTGGTGGGGGAGAACGGCAGCGGCAAGAGCACGCTCATCAAGGGCATCCTCGGCCTCAAGCAGCCCAGCGAGGGCACCATCACCTACGCGCCAACCCTCAAGCACAACGGCATCGGCTATCTTCCCCAGCAAAGCGCGGCGCAGCGTAACTTCCCCGCCAGCGTCTTCGAGGTCGTCTTGAGTGGACGCCTTGGCCGTAAGGGGCTGCTCCCGTTCTTCACGCGCCATGACCGCACGGCAGTGGCCCAAACGCTCGGGCAACTGGGCATTGCCAACCTCGCCAACAGCGGCTTTGGCACCCTGAGCGGCGGCCAGCAACAGCGCGTCCTCCTTGCCCGCGCGCTCTGTACCGCCCCCGACGGCCTCAAGGCGCTCATCCTCGATGAGCCCATGAACGGCCTCGACCCCCTCATCAAGCAGGAGCTCTACGAGCTCATCGAGCACCTCAACAAGCAGCAGGGCATCGCCATCATCATGGTCACACACGACGTGCAGAGCGCGGTGGCCTATGCCAGCACCATCCTCCTCCTCGACCGCCGTCAGGAGTTCTTTGGCACCTCCCATGAGTTCCAGCACACGGCTATCGGCCAGGAGCTCATACGTGACTCCTGCGGCAACCACTGCCACATCTGCGGCCTCGCAGTGGGGGAGCGGCATGCCCATGTTTGACGCCCTTATCCAGATGTTCACCTACACCTTTCTGCTGCGCGCCGTCGTCGTAGGCCTGCTCGTGTCGCTGTGCGCGTCGCTGCTTGGCGTGAGCCTCGTCCTCAAGCGCTACGCGATGATCGGAGACGGCCTCTCGCATGTGGGCTTTGGCTCGCTGGCCATCGCCACGGCCCTCAATGCCGCCCCGCTCGCCGTGGCGATCCCCGTCACCGTCGCGGCCGCCTTCCTGCTGCTGCGCCTCAGCGAGAGCAGCCGCATCAAGGGCGATGCCGCCATCGCGCTCGTGAGCGCCAGCTCGGTGGCCCTGGGCGTCTTTGTCATCTCGGTGACCACCGGCATGAACACCGACGTCGACAACTACCTCTTTGGCAGTATCCTCGCCCTCAACCAGGGCGACGTCGCCCTCAGTGTCGCTCTCAGCCTCGCGGTCCTTGCCCTCTTTCTCATCTTCTACAACCGCATCTTCGCCATCACCTTCGACGAGACGTTCGCGCAGGCCACCGGCACCAACACCAAGGCATACAACACCCTCCTCGCTGTGCTCACCGCACTCACCATCGTCCTCGGCATGCGCATGATGGGCGCGCTTCTCATATCGAGCCTCGTAATCTTTCCTGCCCTCACGTCGATGTGGCTCTGCCGCCGCTTCAAGGCAGTCACCATCTGCGCCGCCGGCATCTCCGTCGCCTGCTTCCTCGTTGGCATCACCGTCTCCTACCTCTACGCCACCCCCACCGGTGCCTCAGTAGTCCTCATAAACCTCGTCCTTTTTCTCATCTTCTACACAATCTCACGCATAAAGCAGCGGAGAAGCACGAACTAGCCTCACACGTACGTCTCCCCTCTCATGAACCAAATGCCCTGTCACACCTGTCACACGGTGGTTTGGGCCAGCTGCTTGCGCCAGGCTTGGCCCAGGCCATTGCCATCAAGAGAGGTTTTTGTATAAGGACAGTCTTGATTTGAGTAAACATTCGAAAAAATATAATTAGATAGATAAGTTAACGGTTCAATAACATGCTAAAAAATCTTCGAAAATGCTTGTAATTTTCTAGAAAAGGTCATACAATAACTTCACACCGGTTCTGCTGGGCAACTCGCACCCCTCTTCGGGTTGTCCAGCAGAACAAGGTACATCAGTTCTGCTGGACAACTCGCACCCCTCTTCGGGTTGTTCAGCAGAACTGATGTATTTATAGGGTTATTAGTTTTCATACATTCAAATGCCTATGATTTTCTAGATAGTTATTCGAGCAAGAGCCTCTGCATCAATCCTTGCTGCCCCTTACTTTGCAGGGATTAATTGCTAAATTGCTTGTATACATCAGGCGATGTATATTTTTGTCGGCTCGGTTAAGGTTTCGCGAATCCGTCTCCCTCCCTCCTTCCTTCGTGCTATCGTGTGCCTGGCACAACAAAAAGGATAACCAACAAGAACGAGGTGATGAGGATGTCACAGGAACAATTCCCGGACCAACAGTCGGACTCTACTGAAGCAACGCAGCCCAATTGGGTGTCTGTCCCGCAACCGGCATATCAGCAGCCCCAACCGCAGCCCCAGCCCCAGCCCCAGCCAGCATATCAGTCTCCGTCCCAGCCACAACCGGCGTATCAGCCCCAACCCCAGCCTCAGCCCGCCTATCAGTCCCAACCAACACAACAACCCCAGCCCCAGCCCTCGTATCAATCCCAGCCGGCACAACAACCCCAACCGGCGTACCAGCCCCAACCGGCGTACCAATCAGCCCAACCTCAGCCCCAACCCCAACCAGCCTACCAGTCCCAGTATGCGCCCCAACATGCCCCCCAGCAGGTGCACACACAGGGCCAGGTGACCCCGCCCGGCGCCTTTCAAAGCGCCCAGGCGCAGCAGGCCGCTAACTTTGCCCGCGCCCAGCAGCAATCCTCCCCTGCGTACCCCGGCGCACCCTCACACGCTGCTGCCCAGTCTGCGCCAGCGGCCACTGCCCCCAGGCCAAAGGCGGCCAAGGGCCTCTCGTTCGTGATGGGCCTCATTGGCATATTACTCGGCGTTGCCCTTGCGACCGGCATCATGTACGCGGCGACCGATGGCTTTCACTTCTCCACGGTGAGTAATACCCTCACCACCCAAGGCGGCAGCACTCTCACAATCAGCCCAACCGGTGAGGATGTCTCGCTTGCCGAGGCGGTTGCGGCCAAGGCCCTGCCCTCGGTCGTGAATGTCGATGTCTACGGCAATCCGTCGGGTCTCTTTGGTGAAGGCTACGGCAGCAGCAACAGCAGCGCAGACGACCTCGAGATCTATGGCCTGGGCTCCGGCGTCGTGCTTACCGAGGACGGCTACATCCTCACCAACTACCACGTCGTCGAGGAAGGGGAGAAGTTCCTCGTGCGTTTTGACAAGGACACCCAGCTCGAGGCGACCATCGTAGGGACCGACCCCTCCTCCGACCTCGCGGTCCTCAAAGTCGAGGCCAAGGGGCTCACGCCCATCGAGGTCGCCGACTCCGACGACGTCAACATTGGCGAGTGGGTCATGGCCCTCGGCAGCCCCTTTGGCCTTGAGAAGTCGGTCTCGACCGGCATTGTCTCCGCACTGTTCCGCTCGACCACGATGGAGTCAAATGCCGGCACGAACATCTATGCCAACATGATCCAGACCGATGCCGCCATCAACCCCGGCAACTCCGGTGGCGCGCTCGTTAACAGCGAGGGCAAGCTCATCGGCATCAACACGCTCATCAACTCGTACTCCGGCTCGTCAAGCGGCGTGGGATTCGCGATTCCCAGCAACTATGCGCTCAACATCGCCGAGCAGATTATGGCCGGCAAAGCCGTCGAGCACGCCTACCTGGGTGTGACGCTCCTCACGGTTGACCCCAGCATCGCCCAGGAACTCGGCGTCAAGGTCGATAGCGGCGCCTACATCGACTCGGTAATCTCAGGTTCTCCTGCAGATAAAGCCGGGCTTGCCAAAGGCGACGTCATCACCGCCTTCGACGGTGCCACTATCGCGTCGGCTGCCGAGCTCATCATCAACGTACGCGGTCATCTTGTCGATGACAAGGCGACCCTCAGTGTCGACCGCAATGGCCAGAGCCTTACCATAGAGGTGACCCTCGGTGCCGACTCCCAGTCGCCCAATACCAACAGATAAGGGCTTTCACTGAATAAGGTTTTGCGCATGGGCGATTTTGCGGTACAATCGCTCATGCGCATCAAGGGCCCTTAGCTCAATGGTGGAGCAGGGGACTCATAATCCCTTGGTTGCAGGTTCGAATCCTGCAGGGCCCACCAACTATCTGCAACGTTTCTGCTTCTACCATCCTACTCGTCGCGCTCGCAAGCTCGCTGCTCCTCCAACAGCCCACTGGGCTGTTGAATCTGCCCACCAACAAACAGCAGAACAGTGGGTCGCAGACTTCAAACGGCATGGTACCTTCTAGAGTATGGTACTCTATAAATTATGGATACAGATACATACAAGGTTTTGATTTGCGACGATGACGGCGACATCGTTTCTGCATTGCGTATCTATCTAGAGGGCGAAGGCTATGAGACGTGCGCTGCTGCCAACGGCGTAGAGGCTGTCGATGCGGTACGCTCACAATCGGTACACCTTGTACTGCTCGATGTCATGATGCCTGTCATGGACGGCATACTTGCTTCCATTAAGATCAGAGAGTTTTCAAATGTTCCTATTATCTTCTTGAGCGCAAAGGGCGAAGAAGCCGACCGTGTGCTTGGATTACATGTTGGTGCCGACGACTATATTGTCAAGCCGTTTGCGCCAATGGAGTTGTTTGCGCGCGTCAAATCGGCATTGCGCAGGTATGCGCAGCTCGGCGGCATGAAGGCACCAGACGAAGAAGGCCTTTACCAAACGGGCGGGCTTGTACTCGATGACAAGAAGAAATCGGTCGTTGTGGACGGGACAGCCATCTCGTTAACCGCCTTGGAGTTCAATATCCTCAAGCTCCTGCTTTCATGTCCGGAGCAGGTGTTTTCCTCCGAGCAGATTTACGAGGCGGTTTGGCAGGAACCGGCGTTTGATGTGAGTCGCACGGTATCCGTGCACATTCGCCACATCCGCGAGAAGATTGAAGCGAATCCAAAGGAACCGCGCTACATAAAGATGGTCTACGGCCTTGGTTACAAGGCAGCGGCACTGCCATGAAGAAGATGCTCGCGTCAAATGCCTTTGCCGTCGCGACGGGGTTGTTGTTCGCAATTGGCTTGATTGCTTACCTCTACTTATTCGTGCCACCGTTCAGCGAGTATTTTGTGGTTATCACGCAGCGTGGGCTCAGAGCCATCGGGCCGCACATCGCGCTTGCTCCTTCGGGCGAACTCGAGATCCCTGTTGATACTAGTCTCACCGATCTGAGCTCCACACCCGGTGCAACCCCCGCCCAAGCGCCTGCCTCGTTTGCCTTGCTCTGTTTCACCATCCTGATGTTTGCTCTTTACTGCCTATCGGTCTGGCTCGGCGCGACTCGGTTGAAGGCCTATCGCCTCCATACGATAGACTACTATTTCACCTTGGTATTCTCTGTTCTGGCATTGGCACTGATCGCTTTGCTGTTCTTGTTTTTTAGGTATCAATGGCTGGCACATATCGTATTTATGGTTAGCAGCCTCACCCTTCTTATGAACCTTTGGACGACGACACTGGTCAGGCTTCACGGCAACACACTTTTGGCGACACTATACTGGACGAAGGTTTTCAAGACCTTGCCGTTGCATACGTTCTCCGGTGTATTCGTCCTCGTATCCGTTGGCATCGCGACCCTTGTATTCTTGTTCAACGGCATCCGCTTGCTCTATAACGCCTACGAGTACGCCTATTATGTAGACCTCTCTGTTCTCGATTACTTGCGCGACTTCTTCCTGGGTCTTTGTATCCCTGTTTTTATTACTGCGGTAATCGCAATCCTGTGTCGGGATATTTTGAGCGTAACCGAGGCCAAGGAGCGGGAGGCTTTGGACAGACTGAGGTCTGAACGGCTGCGCATCGAACTTATCACGAATGTTACGCACGACATCAGGACGCCGTTGACATCCATCATCAACTATATCGACCTGATGCAAAAGCCCAATACAAGCAATGTGGAGATGGCGCAGTATATTGACATCGTCAATCGAAAGTCGGGACAACTGAAGAACCTGGTGAGCGACCTCCTGGATGCCTCAAAAGCTGGTTCAGGCACTATACGGATCGATGCCACATCAATCGATCTGGTCGAACTTGTTGGACAAGTTGCCGGGGACTTCGACGAGGCGATGCGCACCGCGAACTTGGAATATGTCAATCCACATACCGATAGCCGCATACTCATCACAGCGGATGGCATACATCTTTGGCGGGTGCTCGAGAACCTGTTTTCCAACGCGGTCAAATATGCGATGCCTGGCTCCCGCATCTATGTCGACATCACCGAGGAGCTGGGTGCAGTTGCGCTTACGCTGAAGAACGTCTCGCGGGAAAAACTGAACATAACACCTGAAGAATTGACCAACCAATTCGTACGCGGCGATCAAGCCCGACAGACCGAGGGCAGCGGCCTTGGGCTCTATATCGCAGAGCGCCTCACGGTTATGATGGGTGGTAGCTTTGCCATTTTGATTGACGGCGATTATTTTGAGGTACGGCTTTCACTACCGCGTAGCGTTAGTCTGTTAGAAGAATAACCATCTGCCCTTTTACGCACAAGACGATTGTGAGCAGGCTTCCCTTTGTCATTGCAGATACTCCTCCAAACAGAGGTTTTGCTCATAGCATATCTGTGCAACCTCTTTCCCCACATAGCGAAAGTGCCACGGCTCGTATGAAATGCCCGTAAGTTCCAACTTGTCTTCTGGGTAGCGCAGAATAAAACCGTAGTGCCAGGCATTGTTTGAGAGCCATAGGAGCAATGCGTCGTTCTCCCCACTGTTTGTGCTTGCTATATCGACGGCCAGCCCCGTCTGGTGCTCACTGTAGCCCGGCTGCTGCACATAGGATTTGTCCTTGGCTGCCTCATAGAGTTGGCGCTGTTCCTCCTCGGTTCGATACCCGCTGTTCACATAGATGCCCCGGTATCCCGCACGCATCGCTGCATCGAACAATTCGATCAGCGGCTCTTCGATTTCCCTTGCAACCAGCACGCTGCTGCTTTCAACAGGTATTATGCCCGCCAACAAAACCGTGTCAACGTCCTTGTAGCTATTGGGAATCGGGTGTGTCGCGTTTACGAGCAGCAGTTCTCCCAAACCTGAAAACTCTGAGGCGTTGGGACCATTCCATCCATAATCTGCCCTATCTTGCGGCTCCAGAGGCAGCGTTCTTCCTGGAGGCCCTTCAATATGCGGGGCGACAGAAAGAACGAAATCGCGCACTGCTCCACCAAAGGCAACAGCTATTAACGTGACCAAAAGCACAAAGCTGATAACGGCTACACGGCGATGCTTCTGTGCCTTGTGGCGACGGACATCCTTCCAGCCGCCTACCTGGCCATCCCAGCGCTCCGAGTGCCTTGGCCTGGCTGCTGCTTGCCCTGGCCTGTAATCCGTATCTGGATCACTGCGCTTTTGTATTTGAGTGTTCACCAAATTAACCTCCAGATATCGGATTCTGCATTCAAGTTCCCTGAAAAATCTTATCGACAAAAGATTAAGCACAGGGGTCACAGAATCTTAGGATTTTATTAAGGTCGGGTAAGATTTGTCCCTCTCCTGCGATTGCTCAAAAGAACCACTCCACCTTGCTTTTCTGCCGCTTGTCTTGTGGGGCGCTCGATTCAAGAGAAAAATACACCTAAATAAGTAACAATTAGCGACATTAAAGGGTCTGACTTGCCGATGTTCTGAGTTTGGAGGGTATCGGTTAGCAGACTGTGGCGTTTGAGTAGCTTTAGGAGGACTTTGAATGAAGAAGATCGGACAGGTAGGCATTGCGGCATTGATGATCATGGTTCTGGTTGCGGGGATGGCACTGCTGGTTGGGTGTGGCGGCGGAAGCGCCGATGAAGGTATTGAGGGAACTTGGAAGCTCACAAAGGTTGAAGCTGGCGGGGTAGAGGTTGGCGAAAATATGCTGGGCTCTTTTGACTATAACTTCGTTTTTGAAGCCGATTCCAAGGCGAGCGTCAGGGTGATGGGCCAGTCCTATGAGACGACCTACACCTTTGCGAACAACGAGGTAACCTTTGGGGATGCAGCACTCGGCACTCTCAAACTCGTAAAGAACGGTAACAAGTTGACGCTTGACGATACAGCAGGCACAGTCATGGAGTTCACCAAGCAGTAATTCGTCCTGGCTGCAAAGTTTCTGCAAGACCAGATACCTAAAGTGACCCGGTGACACAGCATGTGACCGGGTCACTTTTGTAGTTACAAGCGGCGCAACTTACGATATACTATGAGCTAATCTAGTGTGTTGGGAAACATCACAGCATTTGGCTCACAGATAGACGCATCTTGAGCGTTCGACTATGCTATACTGGCAAACTGCCATTCCTCGGTAGCTCAATGGCAGAGCAATCGGCTGTTAACCGATTTGTTGTAGGTTCGAATCCTACCCGGGGAGCCATAACAATACCGGGCCCGTTACCCATACGGGCCCGTTTTATTGTCAGGAGAAGTTTTTTGCGACATCATATTTGACGCGCGAGGGCTACCCTGTTAAAGTGTATCGTCGCGTTTATAACCGATTCCATTACTCAAAGGATAGTACATGTACGCAATCGTAGCTACTGGTGGGAAGCAATACAAGGTACTTGCGGGTGACACGTTCGAGGTCGAGAAGCTCGTTGCAAACGTGGGCGACATCGTTGAGCTCGATGTTGTGTTCATTGCCAACGGATCCTCGATCACAACCGATGCTGGTGCGCTTGCCACGGCCAAGGTGTTCGCCGAGGTCGTCGAGCATTTCAAGGGCGAGAAGGCGTTGATCTTCAAGTTCAAGAAACGCAAGGGCTACAAGCGGCTGCGCGGTCATCGCCAGAACCTCACCCGTCTGCTTGTCAAGGACATCAGCCTCACGGGCACCGCTCCCAAGGCGACGGTCAAGAAGGCCGTGAAAGACGGAGATAAGCCCGCCAAGAAGGCCCCCAAGGCCGAGAAGGCAGCAGCCGTCGAAGTTGTGGAGGCTGTCGAGGCAGCCGCCGCCCCTGTCGAGGAGAAGCCAACCAAGAAGCCGGCTGCCAAAAAGACAGCCCCCGAGGGCGACAAGGCCCCCGCGGACAAGCCCGCCAAGAAGCCGGCAGCGAAGAAGGCTGCGGATAAGGGCGAGGCCGTCACAGAGGCAAAGCCTGCCAAGAAGGAGAAGGCGGTTCCCGCCAGCGACGATGCTGAGGAGAAGCCTGTTAAGAAGACCACCAGGAAGCCAGCCGCCAAGAAGGCGGAGACCGCGGAATAAGCACGTAGGGAGTTAGTACCATGGCACACAAAAAAGGTTTAGGCTCATCCAGGAACGGACGCGACTCCAAGGCCAAGCGCCTGGGTGTCAAGCGTTTCGCCGGCGAGAGCGTCACAACGGGCAACATCATCGTCCGTCAGCGCGGCACACACATCCACCCCGGCGAGAACGTCGGCCGTGGCAGTGACGACACGCTGTTCGCCCTCAAGGACGGCATCCTCGAGTTCACCCGTGGTGAGAAGCGTAAGGTCCACGTTCGACCGGCATAGCCCGAGGGGCCCTGTCATACTCACCTTGAGTCGTACCCGAGCCCTCTGTCTACCGCATGACAGGGGGCTTTTGCCATCCTCGGCACCCCCCGCACTGCCAATCTTGCGGACAAGCCCTACAACCCAAGCCGACGCGCGGAGCGCGACACGCCCAACCAAAGGAACCGCATGTTCATAGACCAGGTGCATATACACGTCAAGGCAGGTAACGGGGGTGCCGGCTGCATGTCGTTTCGCCGTGAGGCCCATGTACCCAAGGGCGGTCCCGACGGCGGCGACGGCGGCAATGGCGGTGACGTGGTCCTTGAGGCCAGCCAGGGTGTCTCGTCCCTCATAGACTACCGCTTCAAGCATCACTTCAAGGCCGGGCGCGGCACCCACGGCAAGGGCTCACGTATGCACGGCGCCAACGGCGAAGAGCTCGTCCTCAAGGTGCCGCTCGGCACGGTCGTGCGCGAATACGACGAGACGGCGCGTGCGGCCGGCACGCTCATTGCCGACCTCACCCACGATGGCGAGCGTGCCATCGTCGCAAAAGGCGGCATTGGCGGCCGCGGCAACATCCACTTTGTCACCTCGACCCGTCGCGCCCCTGCGTTCGCGGAGCTGGGCGAGCCTTCCGAGGAGCGTTGGGTCGAGCTTGAGATGAAGCTTATGGCCGACGCTGCGCTCGTGGGCATGCCCTCGGTAGGCAAGTCCTCTCTCATCGCCCGCATGAGCGCGGCCCGCCCTAAGATAGCCGACTACCCCTTCACGACCCTCGTACCCAACCTCGGCATGGTGCGCGCCGAGGACCACAGCTTCGTGGTTGCCGACGTCCCCGGCCTCATCGCCGGGGCGGCCGACGGCAAGGGCCTTGGCCACGAGTTTCTCCGCCATATAGAACGCACGGCGCTCATCTTGCATGTGCTCGATGCGACCGGCTCCTACGAGCAGCGCGACCCCCTCGAGGATTACCGGCAAATCAACCATGAGCTTGAGTTATATGCCCACGGCCTCGTCACCCGCCCGCAGATCGTCGTCATCAACAAGACAGACGTCCCCGGCGCGCTCGACCAGGCGCAACGCGTGAAGTCCTACCTTCGCGAACAGGCTTTGGAGAAGGCCGGGGGCAACGAGTTCGACCCCGCCTTCGAGGAACCGCCGGTCTTTCTTGTCTCGGCCGTTACGGGGCAAGGCATCGACGCGCTCATCGCTGCGACGGCGCAGAAGGTCTTCGAGCTGCGCACACAGGCAGCGGCCGAGGCGCAGAACAACGTGCAGTACGGCCAGGTGTGGGAGCACAAGCGCCAGGAGCGTGACCGGCAGTTTGCCGTGCATAACCTGGGCGGCCATGTGTTCACCGTCGAGGGCAAGGCCGTCGAACGCATGGTGATCCAGACCGAGTGGGACAACGAGGAGGCCATCGCCTTCCTGCAGCGCCGCCTTGAGCGCCTGGGCGTCGAGAAGGCCCTCGCTGCCGCCGGTGCGCGTACCGGTGACGAGATTCGCATAGTAAACCGCTCCTTCGCCTTCGAGACCACCGCCTTTGACGATGACTTCGAGGACGAGGAGGAAGGGGAGGGATAACAGTGGGGGAGACAGGCAGCGGCCAGGCGGCCATCCGTCGGCTCGTCATCAAGATAGGCTCATCGACGCTCACCGATGACGATGGCAAAATATCTGCATCCTACATCGAGCAGCTAGCCTGTCAGGTGGGGGAGTTGCGGGCGCGCGGCATCCAGGTGCTCATCGTGTCCTCGGCCGCCATCGTCGTTGGCCTTGAGGCCCTCGACCTCCCTCCCAAGCGCCCCGACTCCATCCCCACCCTCCAGGCCGCTGCCGCTGTAGGCCAGATAGCCCTCGCGCGCGTGTATGCAAAGGCGTTCGAGGAGCAGGGGCTTGGCGTGGGCCAGGTCCTCCTCACGCGCTTCGACACGACCAACCGCGACTCCTACCTGCACGCCCGCGACACCCTTGAGCGTCTGCTCGAGCTGGGAATCGTCCCCCTCATAAACGAGAACGACACCGTTGCCGTCGACGAGATACGCTTTGGCGACAACGACACCCTCGCCGCGCAGGTTGCCATCATGGTCAAGGCCAGCCTCGTGGTCCTCCTCAGCGACATCGAGGGCCTCTACACCGCCGACCCCCGCATCGACGAGGACGCAAGGCTTTTGGAGAAGATCGGCGCGTTCACCGAGGAGATAGTCAACGCGGCCGGCGATGTTGGCAGCACCCGGGGCAGCGGCGGCATGGTCACCAAGCTTGAGGCGGCACGTATGCTCATGGCCGCAGGGATTCCCATGGTCATCTGCGAGGGGCGCCTTGAAACCGCGGTGCTCGACGCCGTCTGCGGCAAGAGCATAGGCACGCGCTTCTCGTCAGAGCGCCAGCACCGGCAGGCAGGTGCCCGCAAGCTCTGGATTGCCCTGAGCGGCACGGTCAAAGGCACCGTCATCGTCGACGACGGCGCCCAACAGGCGCTCAGCGAGCGGGGAAGCTCACTCCTGCCCGTGGGTGTGCGGCGGGCAGAGGGCAGCTTCGAGGCGGGAAACGTCATCAATATCCGCAACGAACAGGGTTTCCTCATCGGCAGGGGGTTGAGCGCCTACTCGTCAGACGAGCTCTCACTGGCCGCCGGCCACAAGAGCGATGTTATAGCTCACAATAAACTGCTATCACATTTAACAAATAAAGAAGTAATCCACCGAGACGAAATGGTCATCTTCTAACACGAGCGGTTGTAGGGAATTAAATAATGCTATACTACGTCCGTTCGTTTTCCAGCAACCGCCAACGTAGCTCAGCTGGTAGAGCAGCTGATTCGTAATCAGCAGGTCAGGGGTTCGAGTCCCCTCGTTGGCTCCAGCTTCCTGGTAGCGCACTATGGCCCAACCCAGCCGCCACACTCAAATGCGATACTCCTCCACCGGCACGCCGCCTTCAAGGTGCTCCTCGGCGATGGCCTCGATGGCACTCGCATCGAGGTTCCCGTACCATACGCCGTCGGGATAGACCACCATAACGGGCCCCTTGTCGCATATGCCATAACAGCTCGTGGCGCTCACGATGACCTCGCTGGCAAGGTCGCGGTCCTCCAGCTCCATCATCAGCTGGTTCACCAGCCCCACCGCATTGCGCGAATGGCAGGTACCCTTCCTGTCGCCCACCAGCTTGCTCCCTGTACACATCAACACATGGTATTTAGGCGTAACCATCCCTCATCCTCTCATCCAGCGAGCCAACTATGCCGTCAAGCATACCCCACGCCCTTGACTCGCCGGTTTCCCAAAGATTACCGCTTTGTTAAATGAGCTTTGGATAAGAGCGTGCCTTCCTTCATAAAGATAGGGCGGGTGCCATAATCAATCCATTGCTACTGGAGACAGAAGTCACAGCTCCAGTATTGGATGCTTGGTGAAAAGCGTCAGTGTTGAGGATCTCTGGGTTATCTCTCAATATCCTCATAAGTTTGTCGGCTGTCCTGTTTTGAACGACTGTTTCTTTCTCCCATCGAACTATGGTCTTATGACCCAAGCCCAGCAAATCCTCGAAGGCCTCCTGTGTGAGTCCTAAGCCTTTCCTGATCGTCCGTATCTCGCTACCAGTTAGATACCCATGTGTCTTACGGTATTCATGATTCGCTTTTGCTTGAAGTATGGATCCCACAGAAGCATCCAGAATCACTTCGCTGCACGTCGAGCACTCCAGGTGTTCGACACCGTCAATAAGGAATACCTCGCCACGAACCTCGAACTCTATCGGCTCATTCGATGGGACAAAAGTCCCCCCACAACTCGCACACTTCATCATCGCTCCTTTACCAATTTTCATCCTTTGGCTTGCAGGACAAAACTATGACATCTTCATCAATATAGAACTTCACATACCAAACGTCATCAAGGCAATACGAATAGTAAACATCTGCCATGATTCCAGGCACCTTATCTAGCCTCATCGACTTGTAGAACTGTGCCTCGCCCTTTATTATCGACTCAAGAGTTGCTGCAATAACCTCATCAGAGTCAAAGCCATGATTGTTGAGAAGCTGAATAACACTCCTTGTTGTCTGGCACCCTTTACGGTTATAACAGGCCGCCACGGTCTTAATGTCATAAGCTGCATGGCTTGTTTTCAATATCATACTCCATTTCTACAGAAAAGTAGCATTTTGTTACTTTTTGCTAAGTGTACCTACCCATATTTTTGCGTGAAGATACCCAAGTATTCCAATGTACGATAATACGAGCAATAAATATATCATATCACAAAATACGAACAAATGTACGAACATTTTGAAAATTTGAAGAGAAATTCTATTGACTTATGCTGACATAAACCGCCCGACTCAGGCATCTGGTCAGCCTTCAACAAGGCTCACAGCAAAGAGAGGGTGATGGCGATGAGAAGGTTTTGGCGCACTACCCCGTTATGCGGTTGTAACCGCCTCCACCATCTCCTTCACGTAGCGGTACAGCTCTGCACTCGCGGTATCCGGGTTGGCGGCGATGATCTTCACGAGGGCGCTGCCTACTATCACACCGTCGGCTATCTGCGCGATATCACGTGCTTGCTCGGGGGTGTGTACGCCAAAACCTACGGCAACCGGTACGCTGGTCACCTCGCATATCGTGCTCACTATCGCCTCCAGGTTGGTAGTTATGTTGCTGCGCACCCCGGTCACGCCCAGCGATGACACCAGGTAGATAAAGCCGGTCGCGTCGCCGGCGATGGCCCGTATGCGCCCCTCTGAGGTGGGCGCGACCAGCGAGATTACGTCGACGCCGTGTGCGGCCGCAATCCCTGCGAGCTCGCCCTTCTCGTCATACGGCAGGTCAGGGATGATGATGCCGTCCACCCCGGCCTCCTCGCAGGTGGCGAAGAACGCCTCGTACCCGTAGTGGTACACCGGGTTGAGGTAGGTGAGGAACACAAAGGGGACCGCGGTCTTCTGCCTGAGCGACCGTACCAGGTTGAACAGCGTATTGACGGTGGTGCCTGCCGCCAGTGCGCGCAGGTTGGCCTCCTGGATCACGGGGCCCTCGGCGATGGGGTCGGAGAAGGGTATGCCTATCTCGATAAGGCCTGCCCCGGCGTCGATCATCGCGAGGATGTATTCCTCACTGCGTGCGACAGAGGGGTCGCCGCCTGTCACAAACCCCACAAACACCTTACCGCCTTTAAAAGCCTGAGCGATCCTA